>NZ_JACOPL010000004.1:0-247548 GCF_014287995.1 Agathobaculum faecis | reverse complement strand
GCGGCGAAGCGGTTGTACGCGCTGGTGCTGGACATCGCGGGCGGCAGACCCTCCAAAACTGAGCTGCTGGGCTACCGTGAAATCGCCATCTTTAAAAACGGCGTTACGCTGTAAATAAAAAGCTTAGCCGTTATATAATGGAAATCACCCCGTGGGCAGAGACGCCGCGGGGTGATTTTATTGTAAGCGAAAACCACCGGTACAGCCGGTGGTTATGATTTTTTGAAAAAACGGATTGTGTAATCTGCGTGAGGGGTGTGTGCATTCCGGTTTCTGCTATACAAGGGAAGAAAAGTGCTATAATGGGAAAGAAGTTGAGAAATGCAAACCTTTTGCGTGGATATAGTGATAAACGACAGCATTTAGAAACAGGATAATAGCCCCCTCTTCAACGGTAGATCTCCGTCGGAGAGGGGGCTTTTGACGGAATAAAGCGAGCTGGCGTCAGGAAACGCTTGCAGGCAGCTTGCGGGTCGTTTCACGGATGACGAGCTTGTGAGAAATAATTACTTTCTGTGCAATATAGTTAGCGTCGGCGATTCGGTCGGAAAGCATGTTGAACGCTGTTTTACCCATTTCGTAGGCCGGCTGCTCCACTGTGGAAAGATGGGGGGAAACGCATTCGGTCAGGTAAGTCCCGTCAAAGCCGAGGATATCCAGATCAGAGCCGGGCTTGAGCCCGTGGTCATAGGCGTAATTCAGAGCGCCTAATGCGGTCAGATCACTGTAACAAAAGATTGCGGTCGGCTTTTCCGGGAGCTTCATCAGCGCTTCCACGCAATTGTAGCTGTCTAAATAATGGTTGTTACAGATCATTTTGTAGGATGGAACATAAGGGATGCCATGGTCGTTGAGCGCATCCATGTAACCGGCTAAGCGCTTCTTTTCAAACGGGATATTATTCGAGCTAGTGATCATGGCGATGCGCTGGTTCCCGAGGCTGATGAGATAAGAAGTGGCGTCATAGGCGGCGGCTGTGTCGTCAATGCTGACATAGCTGATGTTCGAGCCTTCCGCGATCGCGCCGCATTGAATGATAGGGTACCGTGCGGACAGATCGTTGAGCTGGTCGTTGGGCAGAGAGGTGGTGAACAGAATCACGCCGTCTACCAGGCCGGAAGTCAGCATGTTCAGGTATTTAGTTTCTTTCTCATAGTTTCGGTGTGTAACAGCCATCAGCGTATCATAGCCGGCGGCGCTGGCGCGATGCTCCACGCCTCTCAGAATGGTTGAGAAATAGGGATTCTCCAGCGAAGGGAGCAAAACAAGAATACTGTTTTTTTTCTTGGAATCTGTTTTGGACGAGCTTCTGGGCTTATAGCCGGTGGTGGCGATCACCTGCAGGATCCGCTGCCGCGTACCAGGCGCCACATGCGGATCAGCGTTTAGGACGCGGGAGACGGTTGCTGTGGAAGTTTCAGCAAGCACTGCGATATCGCTAATGGTGATCATAGCGGCATCCTCCTGTTTATATATGTAAATTGCAGTTTGATTATATACCATCCCCACAAAGAAAGCAAGAAAAATACACAAAAATATTGATTGATATATGGTTATTATATAGAAAATAAATAAGACATATTGACTTTATGTAAATTTGGATGTAAATTACAAACATAAAATATGTAATTTACAAATTGGTTACATGGAAATGACGGAGGTGCTGAATTGGAAAAATACATTATTGAAAAGGAGCAGCAGATACCGGTATACGCGGAAACCGATGTTTTGGTGGTCGGCGGTGGGCCGGCCGGTGTCTGTGCGGCGGTCAGTGCGGCACGGCAGGGGGCCAGAGTTCTGTTGATGGAGCGGTATGGTTATCTGGGCGGCATGTCGACAGGGGGCTTTGTCCTTCTGGTGGACTGCATCTGCGATGGGAAAGGCAATCTGGTGATCAAGGGGCTTGTGGAGGAAATGCTGGACCGTCTGCGCGGGGTAAACGGCCTGATCGAACCCGACGAAGCGACGCGTGGTTCTTCCAAGTTGGAGGACATCCTGAAGTGGCGGCGATACGGTGCAACAGGCGGCGAGGATAAAATTGTTCGCTGGAGTCCGGTTATCGATCCGGAACTGATGAAATGCGTGTGCAATGATATGGCGCTCGAATCGGGCGTGCAGCTTTTGTTCCACGCCTGGTTCAGCAGGGCATACATGGTGGATAATAAGGTGCGCGGCGCGATTTTTGAAAGTAAGTCCGGTCGCCAGGCCGTTCTGGCAGATATTGTGATCGACTGCACAGGCGATGGCGATGTATTTTACACGGCGGGCGAGGAATATACAACAGGCAACCTGCCTCTTGGACTGGTATTCCGAGTCGCCAATGTGGATTGTGAAAAGGCCGAGCAGTTTCTGAGCATCCCAGGCAAGGATGAGCAGGTGTCGGCGGATATCAAGGCGGTGCGCGGCATCAACGGCGGCTACAGCTTCGGGGAATTGCCGCAGGGCTTCTATATGAGGAGCAACATCGATAACGTGGTGTGGTTTAACAATACGCTGGCAGGCAGCGCGGTAAGCGTGGATGATCTGACCAAGGTGGAGATCGAGATACGGCAGGCCATGCTGCGGACGCTGGAGTATTTCAGGAAAAATGTGCCGGGCTTTGAAAATGCGGTGGTGATTGACACGGCACCCCAGGTCGGCGTGAGGAGCAGCCGCATGCTGTGTGGGGAATACACAATCACGCGAAAGGAACTGATGGAGGGCGCGAGCTACAGCGATGCAGTGGTGTTCGCCCAGCCGCCATATCGCGGATTCCAGCCGGAGGATGTGCTGAAACAGATCCCGTACCGTTGCTTTGTTCCCAAGCATACGGAGGGGCTGCTGGTGGCCGGCCGCTGCATTTCCGGTGATTTCGGTGCGATTGAGCTGCTGCGCGTCGTACCGACTGCGATGCTGATGGGACAGGCGTGCGGTACCGCGGCGGCGATTGCAGTACAGGATAAGGTTGCGGCTCGGGATGTGGATGTGAAAAAGCTGCAGAGCAGCCTGAGAAAACAAAACGTGTGGATGCCTGTTACAGAGTAAGAAAGGGAGAAAAGAAATGCCAGAAATCAAATATTTTGAGGATTACCAGATCGGCGAGGTCCAGATCTCGTCCGGCCGCACGATGACGGAAGCAGATATCCGCCTGTTCATCGGCTGTTCGGACAACACGCATCCGGTTCATGTGGACGCCGAATACTGCAAGAAATTCCCTGCGATCGGCAGGCCGATCATCCAGGGCATTCTGACGCTGGGTGTCGCGGATGGCTTTATGGCAAAGGAGGTATCCCCGACCAAGGTGCCCTCCGTTCATTACGGCCATGAGAAAATCCGTTATATCCATCCCGTTTATCCAGGGGATACCATCCATTGCCGGTTTGAGGTCGTGGATAAGGCGATCAAAAACGAGGAATTTGGTGTTGTGACCTGGAACGTGCTGGTTTTGAACCAGAACGACGAGCCGGTCCTGTTCCATGTGGATAAGCAGTATATCGGCAGAAAGCCTGCGGCGGCAGAGGAAAAGGAGCAGGGCAAGTGAGCGCACCGTTAAAAAACGTGAAAATACTGGGCTTCACGCATTTTGCCCAGGGGCCGTTTGCCCTGCAACTGCTCGGCGACTTGGGCGCGGAAGTCATCAATATTGAGCGGCCAGGGACAGGGGATTTTAACCGCCATGTTGCGCCGGATGAAAAGCTCGGCGGGGAAGGGCCGTTTTTCCTTGCGATGAACCGCAACAAGCAGGGCATCACACTGGATCTGAAAAGGCCGGAGGCAAAGGAGATCGTCAAAAAGCTGATTCGTGAGTCCGACGTCGTGGTATCGAATTACCGTGCCGGCGTGCTTGATAAGCTTGGCTTGGGTTATGAGGACGGGAAGAAACTCAACCCGCGGATCATCTATTGCGAAGCGATGGGTTACGGTAGCTCAGGCCCTTATGTAAAGCTGCCCGGACAAGATCTGCTGGCACAGGCGATGAGCGGCTACTGCAATATCTGCGGCACGGAGGGGCAGCCGGCAACCGGCGGTATCTATGTGGTGGATATGTACAGCTCTCTGATGTTGGTCGTCGGTATCCTGGCGGCACTCAACCATGTGAAGGATGGGGGAAACGGACAAAAGGTTGAAGTAAATCTGCTCAACTCTGCCCTGCACATGCAGTCACAGGAGCTGTGCTACTACATAAATACCGGTATCATGCCGAAAAAATCCAGGGATTATACGGGACATCCGCTGCAGGAAGCCCCGTACGGCATCTATAAAACGAAAAACGGCTTCCTTGCCATGGCAATCAACGCGGGGCAGGATATGAAGCGATTTTCCGAAATCATCGGCCTGCCGGCATTATATGAGATGATGCCGAACAAAGCGGTTATGCTGCGGGATAAGGAAAAGCTGCATGCGCTGATCGCGCCGCAGATTGAAAAACAGGATACCGAGTACTGGCTGGAGCGTTTCCAGGCGGATGGGTTCTGGGTCGCCAAGGTTAATACCTACGAGGATGTGCTGCACGACCCACAGGTTGCGCATAACCAGATTATTCGGACCATCCATCATCCGGTCGCGGGGGATTTCAAGGCGGTCATCGCGCCGATAGACTTCAGTGAGACGCCGGTCGAGATCCGGTGTGCTCCGCCCACGCTGGGGCAGGATAACCGCAAGGTTCTTTCGCATCTTGGCTACAGCGATGCGGAGATCGATGCACTGGAAGCGTCCGGCGTTTTATAAGGATAGTTGATGCGACAGACAAATACATAGAAAGACGGAGGTTTAATCATGAAACTGCGAAAGATTATTGCAATGCTTACCGCAACAGCAATGGCAGCGGCGGCCCTGACCGGCTGCGGCGGCTCAAAGGAATACCCGTCCCAGAATATTTCCGTTATTTGTCCGTATTCGGCCGGCGGCACGACCGACCTGTGCGTGCGCGGCATGACGGAATCCATTCCGGACGGTGTGCTGCCGTCGGGTGTGAATATTACCGTCAATAACGTGACCGGCGGCGCGGGGCTTGTTGGCGCGAACCAGTTCCGGAATTCCTCCTCGGATGGATATACGCTCGGTATCGTAAACTGTGACTTGGTATTGAGCAAGGTGAACGGAAACACCGATATTTCTTATGACGAATTCACCCCGCTGGCCTGCCTGATGAAGCAGCCGAACCTGATCCTTGTCAGCGCGGACGCCCCGTACGATACGTTTGAGGAATTTGTGGAATACGCGAAAGCGCATCCGGGCGAAGTCAAGGTCGGCAATACCGGCGAGGGTACGCTGACCAAATTGAGCGCGCAGTCCTTTGAGCAGGCGCTCGGCTTGGAGTTTACCTATGTTAATTATGACGGCGATACCAACAGTATCACCGGCGTGGTAGCGGGCGAGGTAGATATGACCTGCTGCTCTGCAGCGCCCGCGATCGGGCAGCTTACTGCCGGCACGATCAAGGCGCTGGCGATCACGGATAATGAACGCACGGAGATGTTTCCGGATGTTCCGGCAATGGGCGAGCTGTATGACGAGTTGAAGGATATCCGGATTCTGACCTGGGTCTACCTTGCAATTAAGAACGACGCGCCGGAGGAGGTTGTGACCTACCTGCAGGACGCGTTTGCACAGGCGAGCGCAACCGAGGAGTTTGAAGAGACGCTGGCGGCGTTCAGTATCATGCCGGCAGAGTTTGAGGGGACGGACGGCGCGCTGCAGTTTATGCAGGAGCAGTACGAGTTCTACGATTCGCTGATCAACTGAAAGCCGCGGGCAGGGCGGTGGAATGCAAAAGTCCCGCCGCCCCGCCTATTATGCAGGAAAGGAAGCCTTAGATGAAAAAATACAACTACATCGTGGCTGCGGTGCTGCTTGTGGTCGGTATTGGGATGATCGTCGGCACGATGGATTTTCCCTATCATGGCCTGTCGGACATCGGCGGCGGCTTTTGGCCCAAGCTGCTGGGTGGAGCGCTGCTCCTCTGCTCGATTGGTCTTGCGCTGGAAACAGCGCTGAAAAAGCAGCCGGACGAGGTCACGATCGATTTCCGCTCAGAAGGCATGAAGCGGGTATTGATTGCGCTGGGGATCATGGTCGTATTTTCCGTTCTGACCTATATTTTGGGTTTCTTCGTGGGTACGTTTTTTATGGTCATCTCCTGTGCGATTCTGCTGGGCGAGCGTAACAAAGTGAAGCTGCTTGCAATACCGGTTGGCGTTATTGTCTTTATCTATGTGGTGTTTGAAATGGTACTCCATACCAACCTGCCGGCCGGCATATTGTTTTAGGAGGGAAAAAGCATATGATGGAGTATTTTGTTTCCGCTCTGACGCAAGTGGTGCAGCCGCTGAACCTGGCGGTCATTCTGCTTGGGACGATTGTCGGTATCCTTGCCGGCGCGATGCCCGGCTTGTCGTCGATCATGGCGTTGACCATTGTCACCCCGTTTACCTTTTCCCTGGGCGGCAATTCAGGTATCCTTATGCTGCTCGGCGTGTTCTGTGGCGCGATCTACGGCGGTTCGATCACCGCTATCCTGATCAACACGCCGGGGACGGCGAATTCGGCCGCGACCTGTCTGGACGGGTACCCGATGTCCCGCCATTCGCCCGGGCGTGCACTGGCAATCTCTACGATGGCGTCCACGTTCGGCGGCTTGTTCAGTGCGTTCGCATTGTTCTTTACAGCGCCGATGCTGGCGAAAGTGGCGTTGAACTTCGGTGCGCCGGAATATTTTGCGCTTGGCATCTTCGGTCTGAGTATCGTGACGGGTATTTCCTCCAAATCGGTATTTAAGGGCATTATCGGTGCGATTATCGGCCTTGCGCTCGCCACGGTCGGCATCGATGTAATCAGCGGCCAGCCGCGGTTTGCTTTTGGCAGCGTGTACCTGATGGGCGGCATTGCGTATATCCCGCTGCTGATCGGCGTATACGCATTTGCGCAGGGATTGACGCTGATTGAGGAAAAAGTGACGGAAAAAGCAAAAAAGGATATCAAGCTGGAACGGATATTGCCGACTTGGGCGGATATTAAAAAAACATCTCCGACGATTTTGGGCTGCAGCGTGATTGGTACGATTATCGGTGCTATCCCCGGAACGGGCGGCGATATCGCCTCCTGGCTGGGATACACGCAGGCGAAGCGCTTTGCAAAGGATTCCTCGCAGTTCGGCAAGGGTGACCCGCGCGGTATCGCGGCGCCGGAATCGGCGAACAATGCGGTGTCGGGCGGCGCGTTGATCCCGCTCCTGACGCTTGGCATTCCGGGAGACGCAGGCTCTGCGGTCATGTTGGGTGCGCTGATGATGCAGGGTATCATTCCCAGCCCGCTTTTGTTTGAGAACCAACCGGTACAGGTGTATATCATTATTTTTGGCTTGATCGCAGCGAATATCTGCATGGGGCTGCTCGGTTTTGGCGGTATCCGGATATTCTCCAAGATTTCCGGCGTACCCAAGGAAATACTGACGCCGATTATCTTTGTGTTCTGCTGCGTGGGTACTTTCTGTATGAACCACAATGTATATGATATTTTCTTCATGCTGATTGCCGGCGCGGTAGGCTATTTCCTGATCAAGCTGGACTTTGCCATGCCGCCGGTGATTTTGGGCCTGATCCTGGGGCCGACGATTGAGAAAAACCTGCAGAAAGCGCTGGTCCTTTCGGATGGCAGCTTTTCCATTTTCTTCACGCATCCGATCTCCTGTGTCCTGATTGTTATTGCGGTGGTTTCTCTGATGCTGCCGCTGATTACCTACTTTGTTAAAAAGAAGCGAGGGAAGAACGAAGAAGCCGCTGCAGAATAAAAGGAGGAAATACATTATGAAGAAGATTATCAACCGGCCGGAGGATTATACGGATGATATGCTGCGCGGCATCTACGCGGCGCATGGTGATGCGGTCAAATACGCGGCGGGCGACCTGCGCTGCTATTGTACCGCTCACAAAACGCCCGGTAAGGTGGCGATTGTGACCGGCGGCGGCACAGGCCACCTGCCGCTGTTCCTTGGCTATGTGGGAGAGGGGATGCTGGATGGCTGCGGCGTGGGCAGCGTGTTTCAGTCGCCTTCTGCGGAACAGATCTTCCAGATATCCAAGGAGGTCGAGGCAGGGGCCGGCGTGCTGTACCTGTACGGCAATTATACGGGCGACATCATGAATTTTGATATGGCGGCCGAGCTGTGCGAAATGGAGGATATTGAAACACGTTCCATTGTGGGAGCGGATGATGTGAACTCCAGTACCGATCCGGACAAGCGCCGCGGCGTGGCCGGCATATTCTATATGTATAAATGCGCGGCCGCGAAAGCGGCGGAGGGCGGCACCCTTGAGGAGGTGTTCGCCGCTGCGCAGAAAGCAAAGGAGTACACCCGCACAGTCGGTTTTGCGTTGACGCCATGCGTGCTGCCTGAACTGGGACATGCGAATTTCACGCTTGAGGAGAACGAAATGGCCATGGGTATGGGCATCCACGGAGAACCGGGCATCTGGAACGGGCCGGTCAAAACCGCCGATGAAATTGCCGCGGAATCCTTGGAAACGCTGCTGCAGGACATGCCGCTGGTGCCGGAGGACGAGGTGGCGCTGCTCATCAATGGTCTTGGCGCGACATCGGTGGAGGAGCTGTATATCCTGTCCGGAAGTGTTACGCGGCTCCTGCAGGAAAAGGGGGTTAAGCTGTACCGAACCCATGTCGGCGAGTACGCGACAAGTATGGAAATGGCCGGCGCTTCCATCAGCCTTTGCAAGATTGCGGATGAGGAAATGAAGCGGTGGCTGGACGCGCCGGTCTGCACGCCCTTTTACTGCCAGAAGTGACAGGGGGCGTGAAAAATGGATAAGATCACAGCGGAGCAGCTTCCGGCGCTGTATGAATGCGTTGCGGAGGTGTTCGCGGAAAAAAAGGATGAACTTTGCGCGATGGACGCTAACATGGGCGACGGAGATCTGGGTCTTACGATGCAGAAGGGTTATGCGGCCTTGCCTGACCTGATACGGGAAGAAATGCAGGAGGACGTCGGAAAAACGCTGATGAAAGCGGGGATGCGGATGGCCTCGGTTGTGCCTTCCACAATGGGAACGCTGATGGCTTCCGGTATCATGGAGGCGGGAAAGGCGCTGAAAGGAAAGAACGAGATGGGGCCGGCTGACCTGAGCGCGTATTTTACTGCGTTTGCGGCCGGTATCCAGAAGCGCGGAAAATGCAGCAGGGGGGAGCGAACGATCCTGGATGCGGTCGGCGCAGCCGCTGACCGGGCATCGGCGTGCCTGGAAGCAACCCCGGACGCTGGGCTGGCGCAGGTAATGGACGCGGCGGTGTCCGGAGCGGAGGCGGGCGTAGAAGCCAGCCGCGCCATGATGCCCAAATACGGGAAAGCCGCGGTGTTTGCCGCGAAAGCTATCGGTATACCGGACCAGGGGGCGACAGCCGGCATGTATATGCTGAAAGGCATGGCGCGATATATCCGGTGAAAATGGCGGCGAAATGAGCCTGATTACCAGAAAGGACATAAAAATATGCAGAAATTATATGGCACGGTCGTACCGATCGTGACGCCCCTGACCGAGGAGGACAGCATTGACGTTCCCTCGCTGGAGCGGCTGGTGGATCACTGCATCGATAACGGGCTGCAGTGCCTGTATCCCTGCGGCACGACCGGAGAGATGATGTACTTAACCGTGGAGGAACGGAAGCGGGTCGCGGAAGCAGTTGTGCGCCATACAGCCAAACGGGTACCGGTATTCGTGCATGTCGGCGCATGGAACCTTGCTGACACAGTGGAACTGGCGCGTCACGCTGTAGAAATCGGCGCGGATGGCATCGGCGTTGTCACTCCGGTATTTTTTAAGCTGAGCGACCGGGGGCTGATCGATTATTATAAGGCGGTATCCGCCAGCGTGCCGGAGGATTTCCCGATTTATTTGTACGGCATTCCGCAAAACGCGGTCAATGATATCAACCGCGCTGTGGCGGAAACCGTCGCGAAAAGCTGCCGCAATGTGATCGGCATTAAATACAGCTATCCGGATTTCACGCGGATACAGGACTTCATGACGATCAACGATGGGACTTTCAGCGTACTGGTCGGGCCGGATCACTTCCTGGAGGCGGCGTGCGTGGTCGGCGGCGACGGGACGGTGTCAGGTAATGCGATGTGCATACCGGAGCATTACGCGAAGCTCTGGCAAGCGATTCAGGCAAAGGATTACGCGCTTGCGACCCGATACCAGCGGCGCACCAATGTTTTGAATGCGGTAATGTGCGCGGTCAATAATATTGCGGCCTACAAGGTGATTCTCAAAAGGGAGGGCGTGATCTCCACCACGAAAATGCGCCGCCCGATGGAAAGCCTGACTGCGGAACAGGAAAAGGAGCTGCTTGAGGCGCTGGACCGTCTGGAATACCGTACGGTAATGATTTGAGCGCGAGGGGGTATAGGAAAACCCGCCGTTTCTTTTGAAACGGCGGGTTTTCTCTGGCTATTTTACGCGGCCGGAGCGTATTCGGACGGAGTCCCCTCTACTGGAACATCCTCTGCCGGCGTTCCCTGTGAAACGATCTGGATATCGGCGCGCAGAATCAACTGTTTTGCGCCAGTGCTGCCCGCATCGCCAAGCACAAAGGAAAGCTCATGGCTGCCCTCTGAGGCGTCTTCCGGAATGCGGAGCAGATACTCGCTGGACGCGGCATCGTTTTCGATGGTAAACGCCGCGTTGGAATAGCCTGCAATGTCCGCGCCGTCCCATTGCCAGCGCGCTGGAAGCTGGACGCGGGCGATCCCGTTTTCGCCGGTGATATCCGCGGTAACGAGCAGCGTTTTGCCGGGATAGGATGCCGCGCTCCGGATATTGAGCGAGCCGCCGTATTCCACCGGCCGCTGTTCCACCGGAAGGGCTGTTTCACAGCGGATCTCAGTGCCGTCGAACATGGTCAGGACAAAGGCGATGTCGAGCGTATCGCCAGACAGATCCTTGAGCGTATATTGCAGCGTGCTCGTCTTATAGTCGGCGGTCAGGAAGCTGCTGTTCCCATAGCCATCGACCGCCGCGCCGTTGACATACCACTGCGCCTTGCAGGCGTAGGAGGCGGAGACGCCTTCCAGCCGTGCGGTGACGGTAAACGGCTGGTACGGACGGACGCTGTCCGGAGCTGCGGTAAGCTGCACACTGGTCGTTTTGCGGGCCGCATCCCGCTTTTGGATTTCAGCAAAGCCGTAATCAAGAAGCTGGCGGGAATCTGCGAAGCGCTGCGCGTCGCTGGTGGATTTCATAACTACCGCGATCACACGCCGCCCATCCTGTACCGCGGTCGTGGTGACGCAATAGCCTGCCTCCGCGATGGTTCCGGTTTTGAAGCCGTCCAGCCCTTCGTAAGGCGCCATGGTATTGAGCAGGTGATTGGTGTTATTATAGTAGGAGCCGTTGAAGTTGAACCCGCTTTTGGAGGTGATGCGCAGGATATCGGGATAATCGTCGATAAAGCGGCGGGTGAGCTTGGCCTGTGAGCGGGCCGTAATATAATTGGGCTGCGCGCCGTGGCAGTTGTAATAGGTCGCGTTCAGGCCGAGGTCCTTGGCGGTCTGGTTCATGCGGGCGACAAATGCGCTCTCACTGCCGCTGATATGCTCGGCCATGACGATGCACGACGCGCTGGCGGAGGGAATCATGATCAGGTGAAGCAGCGTATCGACCGAGTAGGTGGCACCCTCGGTCAGCGGTACGGCGGTGGGATAGCTGGCGTCGCGGGATTTGACAGCCGCGTTGTGGCTGATCTTGACCTGGGTGTCCAAAGTCAGGCGGCCGGCCTCCAGCTCCTGATAAATGATGTAGGCGGTCAGCACCTTGGTCATACTGGCCGGCACACGGGCGATGTCGGCGTTATACTCGTAAAGCGTTTCCCCAGTCTGCGCGTCCATGACGAAAACGCTTTCCGCCTGGTAGCTGAGCGCGGCAGCGCCGGGCGCGAGGCCGCAGAACAGCACCAAGACGGCCAAAACGGATGCGATCAGTTTTTTTCTCATACAGTTTACCCCCCTTGAAAATAAAAAGCAGACATTGCGCAAGGAATGCGGTGATGCTGCATAAATTATAGCATCGGTGGAGAAAAAAGTAAATTTAGAAAATCGCACGCGGCGCAAAAGAAACGGGAAAAGTTCAGACAATGTTCAAAAACTTCCGGCTCTGCATGCTATACTAAAGCATAGGGCATACTAAGGCACACGGAATCGGATGAAGGTGGAGTGCTTATGAAGACGCTATACTATGGAGGCCCGATCCGCACAATGGAGAGCGGCGGGCTGGCTGAAGCGCTGCTGGTCGAAAACGGCGTGATCGCGGCCGTGGGGACGCGGGAAAAGCTCGCGGCATGGGCGCGCGGCGCGGCAGAGATCGACTTGGATGGGCGTGCGCTGTTGCCTGCGTTCCTGGACGCGCACGGCCATTTTTCCGGCGCCGCGCAGGCGCTGCTGCAGGTCCCGCTGGAGGAGGCCGCCAGCCTGGACGAGATCGGACAGGCGCTGTCGCATTTTATCACGGCCAACAAAATACCGGACGGGCAATGGGTTGTGGGGAAAAGCTATGACCAGAATACGCTCGCGGAGCGGCGCCATCCGACCCGCGCACTGCTCGACCGCGTTTCCGCGGCGCATCCGATCATGGTGGTGCATCAGTCCGGACATATGGGGGTGTTCAACTCTCTGGCGCTGGAGCTGCTCGGCGTGAAAGTGGACACGCCCGCGCCGGCGGGAGGCATAATTGGTACGGAAAACGGTGTGCTGACCGGATATATGGAGGAAAACGCGTTCCTGCAGTACCAACAGCAAGTGCCGATGCCGGATATGGAGGACCTGATGGAGGCCTATCGCCGGGTGCAGGAGCAGTATGCTTCCTATGGCGTGACAATCGTGCAGGAGGGAATGATGCCCGAAAGCCTGATTCCGATGTATCAGACCTTGCTTGCGCATCGGCTGCTTACGCTGGATGTGGTGGCATATCCGCCTGTGGATGCCTGGGATGAGGTGAGCGCGGCTTTTCCGGAAGCGGTCCGCCGGTACCATTGCCATTTCAAGCTCGGCGGGTGCAAGATATTTCTGGATGGCTCCCCGCAGGGCCGTACCGCGTGGATGCGGACCCCATACCAAGGCGCGGAGGACGGGTACCGAGGTTATGGCACCATGAGCGGGCAGGCGGTGCAGGAAGCGCTCGTGACAGCCTATCATGGAGGGCTGCAGGTATTGGCCCATTGCAACGGGGATGCGGCGGCGGAGCAGTTTTTGCAGGCCGTGGCCGCGGTCGAGCGGGAATTTCCAGATTTCCGCGGCCTGCGGCCGGTCATGATCCATGCGCAGCTTCTTGGCTTGGACCAGATGGAGGCTGTCAAGCGGACCGGCGTGCTGCCATCGTTTTTTGTGGCGCATGTGTATCGGTGGGGCGAGGTGCATATCCGCAATTTCGGACTGGCGCGCGCACAGCATATCAGTCCGGCGCGCGCGGCGCTCGAGCAGGGGATCCCGTTCACATTCCACCAGGACACGCCCGTGCTGCCGCCGGACATGTTGGGTACCGTCTGGTGCGCGGTCAACCGGCTGATGGAAAGCGGCGCCGTGCTCGGCGCGGACCAGCGTATCCCTGTGGAGGACGCACTGCGTGCGGTTACAGTCCACGCCGCTTACCAGTATTTTGAGGAAGCGCGCCGCGGCTCTCTGCGGCCGGGCAAAGCGGCCGATCTGGTGCTGCTGGACGCCGATCCGTTAGCGGTTGGGCCGGATGCGCTGCGGCGGGTGCGCGTGCTGGAAACGGTCAAGGCAGGGGAAACGATTTACCGTGCATGATAGCCCTCCGGCAAAATCCGCTTGCCTTTTCTGCGCGGGATGCCGTATACTAAAGGACGGGAATATGAAAAGCCGGCGGCGGGCGGCCGCTTATCCGCAGGGATAGGCGGCCGCCCTGTGTCCGCGGGCATATGACAGGAGAGAGCCTATAATGAATATTACCAAAGGCGATGTGCAGGAGCTGCGCCGCCGTCTGAAAAAGACCGAATGCACCTTTGGCCGCATGTGCGGGTGCTATGTCAACAGCGGCAAGCAAGTCGTCCTGAAGTTCGGCGAACAGTTTTCCGAGCTGGAGGAGGACGAGTTTTACAAGTATTTGGAGATCGCGAAAAAAACGCTGTCCGGCACACTGGGCGGCAACCTGCTCGAGCTGGAATTCGCGCGCGGGGAGCAGGCGGACGAGTGCCGCTCGTTCCTGCTCACGCTCAAGGGCAGCAAGCTGGCCAACGACGACCTGCTCGACCGCCTGTATGAGCAGGTCATCGAACAGTATGCCTATCCGGGTAACTACCTGATTTTAGTATACCATGATGTGTACGATGTGCCGGCCCGGGCGACCTCCGGCGAGGCGCAGGAGGAGTCCGAGGAGATCTACGAGTACATACTGTGCGCGGTGTGTCCGGTCGAGTTGTCCAAGCCCGCGCTCGGTTATCGGGAGGAAGAGAACCGCATCGGCGCGCGCGTGCGCGACTGGGTGGTCGGTCTGCCCGACCTGGGCTTTGTGTATCCGGCGTTCAGCGGCCGCGGCAGCGATGTGAACGCTGTGCTGTATTACGTCAAGACCGGCCGCGGCTCCCATCCGGAGCTGATAGAAAGCGTGCTCGGGTGTGTGTCCCAGCGCACGGCCACAGAGGAGAAGAAAGCGTTCCAGAGCGTTGTGAAAAGCGCGTTTGGGGAGGATGAGGAGCAGGCGGAAGCCGCGTTCTTCCGGATACAGAAGACGATCAGCGGCATGGTGGCCGAGCAGGAGGCGGACGATAGCCTGCCGCCGGTCAGCCTGACGGCCGAGACGGTCGCGGATCTCGCGGCGGAGGCCGAGGTGCCGGAGCCGGTCAGGGAACAGATCGGCAAGGCTTTCGCGCAGACGTTCGGAGACGTGCCGCCTGTTGCGAACAATGTGCTGGACAGCCGCTTGGTGGAGGAAAACACCCAGCGAATGCACACGGCGGCGCTGGAGCAAAGGGTTGCGGATCTGCAGCACCGTCTGGCGGAGCAATCCGAGCGCCTGGCCGGAGACGAGGTTCCTTGGGAGGAAAGCGCGGGCATCGTGCTGCGGGTGCCGGAGGAGCGGGCGGAACGCGTCCATACGGGTGTGGTCGAAGGGCAGAAATGCCTGCTGATTCCGATCGAGGAGGGGGAATCCGCCAGCATTAACGGTGTGGATCAGACACTGTAAAAAACAGCGGGACAATGGGAGCCGGCATCTGCCGGCTCTTTTTGTGCCGGAAATGTGCGAAATCGGCGGCGGGATTTGCGCAATATGCAAAAATGTGATTTTCCCTCTTGACAGTACGGAAAAGGGCGCTATAATAAAAGCATAACTTGTCAGACAAGTTGAGGAGGTAAGCCATGAAGGCCGAACGCATCAATGTGACGGAAAGCGTACTCCAGTACCTGACCGGCCATATCCAAAGCGGCCAGTGGGCGGTCGGCAGCAAGATCCCGTCCGAGAACCAGTTGACCGAACGGCTCGGCGTCAGCCGCGCGAGCGTGCGCGTGGCGATCCAGCAGCTGATCGGCGTGGGCGTGCTGGAAAGCGTGCATGGGAAAGGGACCTTCCTGCGGGACGACCGCGTGGAAACCCTGCTCACCGGAGCAAGCCAGATCACCCCTGCGGACTGCGCGGATATCCGTGCGGTGCTGCAGTTCCGGCGCATTTTAGAGCCGGAAGCGGCGGCGCTGGCCGCAAAAAACGCAACAAAAGCGCAGATTGGGCGTCTGCATGAGCTGACCGGCCGGTTGCCCGCGCTGCGCGGCCAGAAAAGTGAATTTGTACGGTGCGACATGGCGTTCCATGAGGAACTGTGCAGGGCGTCCGGCAATCATCTGCTGGTCAAAAGCCTGCATGAGGTGTTCGAGCAGACGGTGCGCAACCATGAGCAGCTGACCCAGCGGTTCGGAGAGCAGGACGCCCTATTCTTTCACCCTATGATCCTCAATGCGGTCGAGGTACACAATGATAATCTGGCGCGTGCGCTGATGCAGGCGCACATCCTGCAAAATTACGATAAGGTTTAACTTGTATAACAAGTAAAAAGGAGAGAATATCATGCCAATTACCATCCGTGACATCCGTGTGATCTGCACCGCGCCGGAGGGAATCAACCTGGTGGTCGTCAAGGTGGAGACGAGCGAGCCGGAGCTGTACGGCCTGGGCTGCGCGACGTTTGCCTACCGCCACCTGACCGTGCAGCATCTGGTGGAAAATTACCTCAAGCCGCTGCTCGTCGGCCGCGAGGTGAACAACATCGAAGCGCTGTGGCAGCTGATGCACCAGAACGCCTACTGGCGCAACGGCGGCATTGAAAACAACGCGATCTCGGGCGTGGACATGGCGCTGTGGGACATCAAGGGCAAGCTTGCGAACATGCCGTGCTACGAGCTGTTCGGTGGCAAGTGCCGCGAAGCCATTCCGGTCTACCGTCACGCGGATGGGCGCGATGTGGAGGAGATCTGCGATAACATCGAGCGCTTCCGCGACATGGGCATCACCCACATCCGCTGCCAGTGCGGCGGCTATGGGGGGGGCGGCTACGGCAAGGCGCCCGCGACCGCGCCGCAGGGCGCGCCGGACGGCGTCTACCTGGACTCGCGCAAATACATCCGCGACACGGTCAAGCTGTTTGAGGGCATCCGCGCGCGCATCGGCTACGACATGGCGCTCGTCCACGACGTGCATGAGCGCATCGCACCGGTCGAAGCGCTGCAGCTGGCCAAGCAGCTCGAACCGTTCGACCTGTTTTTCCTGGAAGATGCGGTGCCGCTCGAGCAGGTCGACTGGCTGCGCCTGCTGCGGCAGCAGACCTCGATCCCGCTGGCGCAGGGCGAGCTGTTCAACAACCCGCGCGAGTGGAAGCAGCTGATCACCGAGCGGCTGATCGACTTTATCCGCGTGCATATTTCGCAGATCGGCGGCATCACGCCGGCGCGCAAGCTGGCGATTTTCGCAGAACAGTTCGGGGTGCGCACCGCGTGGCACGGCCCCGGCGATATGTCGCCGCTCGCGCATGCGGCCAATATCCATATCGACTTGGCGGCGCCCAACTTCGGCGTGCAGGAATGGTCGGGCATCGAGCCGCCCAATTTCGTCATCCAGGAGCTGCGTCAGCAGCACGGCGCGCTGCTTGAGGTGTTCCCAGGCCTGCCGGAATTCAGGGACGGTTATGTGTACGCCAACCACAAGCCCGGCCTGGGCGTCGATCTGGACGAAAAGGAAGCCGCCAAATACCCCTGTGAGAACACGGTCACGACTTGGACGCAGACCCGCCTGCGAGACGGCTCGCTCCAGACGCCGTAACGCCGCGCGGTGCAGAAAGCGGGAAAACCGATATGTCATACATGATACTGTTTTAAGAGGAGAATGCTGTTATGCTGATGAGCAAGGAAGTCATAGTGACCGAGCCGCATAAGTTCGAGGTGCGCGAGGTGCCGCGCCCTGAGGCTGCCGGCGATTACGACGTACTGGTTAAAATGAAGGCCTGCGGCGTGTGCGGGTCGGACGTACATAACTATCTGGGAGAGAACCCGTGCGCGTCTTATCCGCGCATCCCGGGACATGAGAACGCGGGCGTGGTCGAAGCGGTCGGCTCCAAGGTGACTCGCGTCAAGCAGGGCGACCATGTCGTGCTCGATCTGGTGGTTGCCTGCGGCGAGTGCTACCAGTGTAAAATAGGCCGCTATAACGTGTGCGAACACGTCCGCGCGCGCGGTTCGAGCATCGACGGTGGCTGGCGCGAATACTTTGTCGTGCCGGAGAACCAGTGCTATGTGATCTCCCCCGAAATCCCGTGGAAGGATGCGGCGCTCGTCGAGCCGTTCGCCATCGGCGGACACTGCACGGGGCGCGGCCGCGTGGTGCCGGAAGATACCGTGCTCATCCTCGGCGCGGGTACGATCGGCGCGATCATCCTGCAGACCTGCAAGGCGAAGGGTGTGAAAACCGTCATCTGCTGCGATATCAACGATTCTTCGCTCGAACGCGCGAAAACGTACGGCGCGGACTATGTGATCAACACCAAAAACGAAGATCTTGCCCTGCGCGTGCAGGATATCACGGGCGGACATGGTGTGACCTGCGCGTTTGATTCGGCATGCTTCCCAGGCTCGCTGACCAGCCTGTTCGCGCCCGGTATCATGGCGAACGCGGGCCGCGTGGTCTCGCTCGGCTTCTGCACGGCGCCGGAGCAGATCTCCTCCGCCATGCTCGACCAGCGCGAGCTTGACCTGATCGGCTCCCGCATGTCGGCTTACCAGTTCGAGCCGACCATCGAGCGTTTTGAGCAGCATGCGTTCAATCTGGAGGGTATCGCTACCCATTTTATCCCGTTCAGCCGCATCGGGGAAGTGTTCGACAAGATCGAGCATCCCGACCCGTCGGTTAAGAAAATGGTCATTTTGTTTGATGAGGAGGATATGTAATCATGGTACATCCGCTTTTTGATATCACCGGCCGCAAGGCCATCGTTACCGGCGGCACGCGCGGCCTGGGTCACGGCATGGCCGAGGGTCTGATGGAGGCGGGCTGCGAGGTCGTCATCATTGGCTCGAGCGCGCGCGTGCATACCGCCGCGGAGGAATTCCGCGCGCGCGGCTTTGCCTGCCACAGTGTGCAGGCCGACCTTGGTCGGCGTGAGGAATGCTACCGTGCGTTCGGAGAGGCGGTGGAGCAGCTGGGCGGCGATCTGGACATCATCGTGACCGCGCACGGCATCCAGCGCCGGCACCGTGCGGACCAGTTCCCGATGAGCGATTGGGACGACGTGATCCGCGTCAATCTGGAGAGCCAGTTCATCCTCTGCCAGGAGGCGTCCAAGATCATGGTCAAGAAGGGCTATGGCAAGATCATCACGATTTCCTCCATGGCGTCTTTCTTCGGCGGCCAGAACGTCGTCGCGTATTCCGCAGCCAAGGGCGGCGTGGCACAGATGACCAAGTGCATGTCCAACGACCTGCTGGCGTGCGGCGTCAACGTCAATTCGATCGCGCCCGGCTATTTTGCGACCGATATGAATGAAGCGCTCCTCGACCCCTCCAATTACCGATACAAGGAGATCTGCGACCGCATTCCCGCCCACCGCTGGGGCGAGCCGGCGGATATGAAGGGCGCGTGCCTGTTCCTTGCGTCGCATGCGAGCGACTATCTGGGCGGCGCGATCCTGCCGGTCGACGGCGGCTACCTTTGCAAGTAAGGGGCGCCTGCTCCGGCGCTTTCCATTATCAAAAAGACCCCCAGGGCTGGCTGCCCTGGGGGTCTTTTTCCGTACCGATGCGTCAGGCGCCGGCGACCAGATGGTCGAGCGCCTCTCGCGCGCGCTGTTCCGCAGCGCGGCAGCCTTCCTGCATGGCGCGAAGGCGGGACAGGACATCGTCGATTTGTCCGCATGTCTCTGCAATTTGGGACTGTGCGCCGTGAATATGGTCCAACACCATCCAGTCCGCGAAAAGGCCGTCGAAAAAGTAATCCGCAAAGCGCAGGAAACCGTCCACCTGCGCCTGCACATCCGCTTGGATGGATACATCGGTCAGCTCGGTCTTAAAGCGGCGAAGCTGGGTCTGCAGCGTCTCGACCTTGTCCTGCGCGTCGTCCAGATGCCCGTGCTTGACCAGGTCGGTTATCAGGCCGCCGCTGAACAGGTCGAACGTCCCCCAGCCTTCCGCGCTGTCCAGGCTGGACAGGATGCTGCCCGCGGTATTGCGCGCCGCGCGTCCGGCGTCGAGTGCTTGCCCAATCTCGGTTTCCAGCGTCTGCTGTGTGGCGAGCTGCTGCTCAAGCTGCAGGATGCGCTCGGCATGCACGGAACCACTCTGCCGCAGGAAATCCCGCTTGTCGTCCATGACCTGCGTCCAGCGCTGCTCGCAGCCATCGAGCGCGGCGGCTTCCCGCTCGTAAGAAGCGATATCCTGCCGTACCGCCTCCAGCTCACGCCGTACAGCGTCGTGCCTGACCGCGGCGGTCCAGGCCTCCTGCTGTTCCTTGTCGAGCCGCTCCTCCCGCCTGCCGAGGAGAGCGTAAAAACAGGCGGTTAGGCTGCGGCCTTGCAGCCGGTCCACGTCCTTTTGCTCCGCAGCCCGTACCACAGCCAGGCTGCGCTCCCGTTCCTCCAGGCGTTGCCGCTCGCGGTACAGCTCGTCCAGCATGCCCCGCAGCCGGTTGAGCCGGTCGGCCTGCTGCCTGAGGGTGCGGAGCGTTTCATCGTATGGCGTCAAATGCGATCCCTCCCGTTCGTTTTTATCATTATACCACATACCACAGCGGCCGGTACTTTTTTGCTTGAAGCGACTGCTAAGCGCCGCTGACCGCTGATAATAAATAAAATAAATGTATAATAGCTGCTTTGCGGCTATCCATGCGGCGCGCGCTCCAGTGAGCCTTTTGCGGAAGGATGAGGGGCGAAAAACGTGTAAATTTTATGTTTTCCGTCGTACAGCGTTGAAAACGTGGGGGAAAGTGTGCTATACTATCAATATCTGAAAATTTTTGGAGCGTAGGAATATGGCTTATGAAAACAATAGGCGCCGCCGCCCGCCGCGGGAGGATGACGGGACCCTGATCGAAGGCAGGAACGCGGTTCTGGAAACGCTGCGCGCTGGCCGGACGGTCGATAAGGTCTTTGTGGCCGAGGGAGCCCGCATCGGGGATGTGGCTGCGGAAGCGCGGCGCTGCGGCGTGCCGGTCGTCACCTGCGACCGCCGCAAGCTCGACCATATGAGCCCCACGGGGAACCACCAGGGAGTGATCGCGCAGGCCGCCGCACAGGAATATGTGTCGCTCGACCATATATTCCGCGTGGCGGAGGAGCGGGGCGAAGCGCCGCTGATCGTGGTCTGCGACGGTATTGAGGACCCACATAACCTGGGCGCGATCATCCGCTCGGCGGAAACCGCGGGCGCACACGGGGTCATTATCCCCAAGCGCCGCGCGGTTGGTCTGACCGCGGCGGTCGCGCGAGCCGCGGCGGGCGCGCTGGCCTATGTGGGCGTGCATAAGGCGAACAACCTTGCGGCGGCGCTCGACGAGCTGAAGGCGCGCGGGGTGTGGCTGTTCGGCGCGGAGGCGGATGGAACGGTGGGGCTTTACCAGGCCGCGTTCGACCGCCCGTGCGCGATCGTGATCGGTTCAGAGGGGCAGGGGCTCAGCCGGCTGACGCGGGACAAGTGCGATTATATCATCAGCATCCCGATGCGCGGGCGGGTCAATTCGCTCAACGCATCCAACGCGGCGGCCGTTCTGCTGTTCGAGGCGGTCCGCCGCCGCGCGCAGGCGGAATAAAGGAGGAAGACGGACAACGATATGGACAGAAAAGACGAAACCATGAACCTCGATGATATTCGGGCGATGCTGAACGACGTACCGGATACGGACGAGTTCGATCTGGACGCGATCATAGCCGAGGTCGAGGGACTGGCACCGGCCACGCCGAAGGCCCAGCCGCGCCCGTCCGCCGCGCCGGTGCCGGAGGTACGGCAGCCGGAACCGGCGGCAGCCGCCCAGCCCGCCGCGCCAAGGACGAGGCCTGTCCGCGCAGCGGCGCCGACGGAAACGCAGCCGCGTGATTCGGACGATTCCACAGGGGAGGAAGAAGAGGATCCCCGCGCGGCGCGTATCGCCACGCGGGAGGCCAGGGCGGAGGCGAAACGGCAGAGAGAGGAGAAACGGACCGCTGCCAGGGCTGCGCGCCGCGCCGCGAAAGCGGCCGTGCAGGAGGAAGAGGAGCTGTACGAGGACATGACGGAGCAGCCACCCGCGCGCCGCGCAGCGCGTGGGGAGCGGATGAGCCGCAAGGAGGCGCGCGCGGCGCGTCTGGCCGCCGAACAGCAGGAGGAAGCGGAGGAGATCCGGCTGCGCGATCCGGCGCAGGCCGCCCGCTCGTTCAAGCGGCGGGCGCGGGGGCTTTCCGTGCGGTCCGTGATCGTATTGATTTTGGCTGCGGCTGCGGCTTACCTGAGCCTCGCGCCCAGCTTTGACGTGCTGCCGCTACCGGTTGTGCTCGACGCGGTGGAGAACCCGGGCATCGGCATTGGCGTGCTCCTGCTGCTGCAGTTTATCGCGCTTTTCCTGGGCGTGGATGTGTTCGGCATGGGCTTTAACAGCCTGTTTCACGGCGCGCCCGATCGGGCGTCGCTGGTTTCGTTCGCCATTGTTGCGTCGCTGCTGCACGGCGCGTCCATTATCGTTTTTGAAAACGCGCCCGGCGTGCAGGTGCCGTACCTCGCGGTCAGCATCCTGCTGCTGTACGCGGCAATGCGGGAGGAGCGCGGACGGTACGCCGCGCAGGCGCGCGCCTATCAGGCGATCTGCTCGGCGGAGCAGCCGATGGCGGTCTACAGCCATTACGACAGGGAGGATGACGCGTGCAGGGCGGTCAAGGGGCCGCTGCACGATGATAAGGCTTTTTTGCTGGAGATGGAACGGCCGGATACGGTCGACCGCTTTTCCATGATCTATGTGCCGATCGCGCTGGCGGCGTCCATCATCTTCGCGCTGGTGGCTTCGGTTGCGCGCGGCGAGCCGGTGCGCTTTTTCTGGGCGTTTTCCGCGATTTTGTCGGTATCCGCGCCGCTCGGCCTGCTGTGCGCGTTCGGCGCGAGCTATAAGAATATCTCGCGCCGCCTGCTCGGGTCGGGCGCGGCGCTCGCAGGGGCGCGCCAGGCCAACCTTCTGCGCGGGACCGAGGAGGTCGTCCTGACTGAAAACGACCTGTTCCCTGCGGGCTCGATCAGCTTGGAGGCGCTGCAGAACGCGGGGCGGATGTCGGACGATAAGTTGCTGGGCTGCGCCGCAGCGCTCGCGGATGCGGCCGGTCTTGAGCTGGGACGTGTGCTGACCGAGGCGGTGCGGGAGCGGTACGGCGTGACGCTGGCGGCGCGCAACGTGCAGTTTGTCGAGGGCGGCCTTGCCGGAGAGATCGGCGGGAGCCGCATGGTGCTTGGCACAGCGGCGCTCATGGTCAAGCTGGGGCAGCGTATCCGTTCGGGCCAGACGGAGGATGAAACGGTTAGCGCCTATCTGGTTGTGGACAACGTGCTGGCGGGCGCGCTGCTGCTCCGTTACCAGCCGACGAAAAGTACCTACCAGGCAATGCGCCTGATGCGCCGGATGCATATGAACGCGGCGCTGGCAGTGCGGGATTTCAACATTTCGCCCGCTATGGTGGAGAGCCAGTTCGACCTGCGCCGCGGCTTTGCCGATCAGCCGGAGCCGGACAGCGTGCGCCGGCTGCTTGATCCCACCTATGCAAAGGCGGACGCGCCCGCCGCGATCCTAGTCCGCGAGGGGGCGGGACCGTTCCTGCAGGTACTCCGCTGTGCGGACAAGCTGGCAGGCGCGGTGCGCTCCGCCTTGACGCTGGGTGCCTTTGCCGGCATATGCGGAATGCTGATCGTATTCTATCTGGTGTTCCAGAACGCGGTGGACGCACTGCCGGTTCTGCACCTGCTGCTGTATCTGTTGATCTGGTATGTTCCGGTATTCATTATCACACAGCAGACGCACTGAGATAAGGAAATAATGAAAAGGGCCTGGAAGCATGCTTCCAGGCCCTTTTCATTTGCCCCTTGCCGGGGAGTGGCCGCTTGGCAAAAGCAAAGGCCGCCGGAGCGAACCGCTCCGGCAGCCCGATCGGTAGAAGAGAAGAAAAAGAGGGGTTCAAAACGGCAGGATGGACACGACCGAAAACACCGCGAGAGCCAATGCCAAAACGGCGGCGGCGGTAGCAAGATAAGCACGGGTCATGACGGAGGCTCCTTTCCATTCTGCACAGCGGGGTAAAAACCATTACACTTATATAACGTTTGAAAAGGCGGTTTTGTGACAGGAAAAAAACAAAAAAATAAAAAATTTTCGGGCGGTGCGGCTCTGTCGAAAAAAGACAGAGGGGTACATTAAAATTGCACAAAAAACAGCTTGCATGAATTGGTAAAGTCGTGTATAATAACAAACAGGGAGTTTGTTCCCGCCAACTAAGCGCCCGCGTGAAGGCAAGGGCAGGGGAGTGTTTATCAAATATGGCCAATTACCCGGTTAACAAGATCCGTAACGTATGTCTGATGGGGCATGGCGGCGACGGCAAGACCTCGCTCGTCGAGAGCCTGCTCAATATCGCCGGAGTGACCGACCGTGTCGGAAAGATCACGGATGGCAACACTGTATGCGATTTCGATCCAGAGGAGATCAAACGCAAGTTTTCGATCTCAACGGCTGTGGCGCCTGTTGAATGGAACGGCTGCAAGATCAATCTGCTTGATACCCCTGGTTTCTTTGATTTTGAAAGCGAAGTAAACTGCGCGCTGCGCGTAGCCGAATCCGCTTTGATCATCGCCACTGGCAAGGCCGGTCCGGGCGTGGGGACGGAAAAGGCTTGGGAGCGCTGCGAGGCGCGTTCCATGCCGCGCATGTTCTATATCTCCAAGATCGACGAGGAGAACTCGGATTACTATACCTCGCTGCATAAGCTGCAGAAGCAGTTCGGCGTTTCGGTCTGCCCGATCGTGGTGCCGATCTTCGAGGGCAACCGCGATACGGCCGGCGTGGTCGACTGCGTCATCCGCAAAGCGTACCGCATGGAGGGCAGCAAGCGCGTCGAGATCCCGATTCCGGACGATATGAAGGACCGTATCGACCAGCACCGCGCGGCGCTGTGCGAAAATGTGGCCGAGCTGTCCGAGGAGCTGATGGAGCGCTATTTTGCGGGCGAGGAATTCTCGGACGAAGAACTGATCGCGGGCATCCGTCAGGGCGTCAAAGATCTGGTTATTGCGCCGGTGTTCTGCGGCACGGCCGTGACCGGCATCGGCTCCTATGCGCTCCTGAAAGGCATTGCGGACTACATGCCGTCGCCGGACGAAAAGCCGGTCGAGATCTGCGAGGACGAAAAGGGCGAGCTGATCGAGATCAACTGCACGCCCAACGGCTCGACCTGCGCGTTCGTGTTCAAGACGGTCGCGGACCAGTACGGCCGCTTCTCGTATTTCAAGGTCATGTCCGGCGAGGTCAAGCAGGACATGGTGCTGGTCAACAAGCGCGCGGACGCAAATGAAAAAATGGGGCATATTTACTCGGTCTGCGGCAAGAAGACGAGCGAGGTGCCGGTCGTCGGCTGCGGCGATATCGGCGCGGTTTCCAAGCTGGTCACCACCAAGACCGGCGACACGCTTTCCATGAGCGTGCGCAAGGTCGAACTGGAGCCAATCGAATTTGCGCCGCCGTGCTACACGCAGGGCATCCAGCCCAAGGTCAAGGGCGCGGAGGAGAAGATATCCGCCGGCCTGACCCGCCTGCACGACGAGGATCCGTCTTTCGAGACCGAGTTCAATCCGGAAACCAAGCAGCATACGATTTCGGGTGCGGGCGACATCCATCTGGATGTTTTGTGTTCCAAGCTCAAGGATAAATTCGGCGTGGAGGTCGTGCTGACGCCGCCGATCGTGCCGTACCGTGAAAAGATCCGCAAGACCGTCACGGTCGAGGGCAAGCATAAGAAGCAGTCCGGCGGCCACGGACAGTACGGCCATGTTAAGATGGAGTTTGCGCCGTATCCGGAAGGCGATTACCTGTTTGAGGAAAAGATCTTCGGCGGCTCTGTGCCGAAGAACTTCCATCCCGCGGTCGACAAGGGCATCCGCGAGGCAATGGAGCATGGCGTGCTGGCGGGCTATCCGCTGGTCGGTCTGCATGCCACGCTGCTGGATGGCTCTTATCATGACGTGGATTCCAACGAGCTTTCGTTCAAGATGGCGGCGCGCCTGGCCTATAAGGCGGGTATCCCACAGGCGAGTCCGGTGCTGCTTGAACCGGTCTGCTCGCTGCGCGTCGTCGTGCCGGATTCGTACATGGGCGATGTGATCGGCGACCTGAACAAGCGCCGCGGGCGGATCATGGGTATGAACCCGATCGAGGGCGGCAAGCAGGAGATCCTGGCGGAGTGTCCGATGGCAGAGTTATCCGACTATGCGATCACGCTGCGCTCGATGACGCAGGGCCGCGGCTCGTTCGTTTCCAAGTTCGAGCGGTATGACGATGCGCCTGCTCCGGTGCAGGAAAAGGTTATTGCGGAAAACAAGGCGAGACTGGAAGCGCTCAACAAGGAATAACATAAAAAAACCGGCTGCATAGCAGCCGGTTTTTTATCCGCCGCACGGGGGAACATACATAGCGATGCGGCGGGCTGGAGACGATAAATCATGAACGACGCCAAAAGTCGCAGGTTTTTTGCCCTGTTTTTTTATGCTTTCGTTTGTTTTGGCAGGGTAGACGGCTGTAAAATTATATGTTATAATTTTAACAGAAACTATTTCGGAGGTGTCGTGCGATGCACAGTACCAGAAAGATCAAGGACGATCTCATCTATGTTGGCGGCAGTGATCGCCGCCTGAGCCGGTTTGAAAATTTATTCCCGATTCCGCGCGGTGTATCCTATAACAGCTATGTGCTGCTGGACGAAAAAACCGTGCTGTTCGATACGGCGGACGATTCGATCGGCCGCCTGTTCTGTGAAAACGTGACATATGCGCTGGACGGGCGCGCGCTGGACTATCTGGTGGTTCAGCATATGGAGCCGGATCACTGCAGCCTGATCGACGAAATGCTGCGCCGCTATCCGGAGGCGAAAATCGTCTGCAGCGCGAAGGCGCTGTCCATGCTGGCGCAGTTCTACGGCCTGGATGCGAAAGACCGCGCGCTGGTCGTTGCCGAGGGGGACAAGCTTTCCACCGGCCAGCATACGCTGCATTTCATCATGGCGCCCATGGTCCACTGGCCGGAGGTAATGGTCACCTATGACGAGCAGCACAAGCTTCTGTTTTCTGCGGATGCGTTCGGTACGTTCGGCGCGTTGGCGGGCAATATTTTTGACGATGAAATCAACTTCGACAGCGCGTGGATGAACGACGCGCGCCGGTATTACACCAACATTGTCGGCAAATACGGCGCGCAGGTGCAGGCGCTGCTGAAAAAGGCGGCCGCGCTGGATATCGAAACCATCTGCCCGCTGCACGGACCGGTTTGGCGCGGGCACTTGGCGTTGCTGCTGGAAAAATACCAGTTGTGGAGCACCTATCAGCCGGAGGATAAGGCTGTTTTGATCGCTTACGCCACCCTGTACGGCAATACGGAAAACGCGGCCAATGTACTGGCCGGCCTGCTGGCGGAAAAAGGTGTGCGCAGCATCGCGATGTATGATGTTTCGGAGACCGATGTATCCGAGCTGGTCGCGGAAAGTTTCCGCTGCAGCCATCTGGTGCTGGCGGCGCCGACCTACAACGGCGGACTGTATCCCCGTATGGAGGCCTATCTGGCGGATCTGAAGGCGCTGAACCTGCAGAACCGCACGGTGGCGCTGCTGGAAAATGGCACATGGGCGCCGGTTTCCGCGAAGCATATGCGGACCGTGCTGGAAAGCATGAAGAACATGACCGTGCTGGAAGGCGCGGTCGCGCTCAAGTCCGCTTTGGCGGAGGGTCAGCTCGCCGCACTGGAGGCGCTGGCGGAGGAGATTGCGGCGCAGATACAATAAACCATTCGACAGGTTGCCGCCGGCATGCGGCAGCCTGTTTTTTTGTGCGAGACGGAGAAAAGCCTGTTCTGCTTTGCGCCCAGGATGCATAGGATAGAGCAAAAGCAGGAGGGACAATGCCATGATCGTTTATGCAACCAAGGTGTCAGTAAAGAAAGCGATAGCGGGCGTGCTGGTAATCGGCGCGGTGGTGCTGGGCGTGACCGCACTTATGCCGAAGGCGGCGGAAACGGTCGATGCGCAGGCGGCTGCCGGCGAGGTGGACCTGGACACAAAGCTGAAAAACAACGAGCAGCGCGTCGCGCTACTGGAAAGCTACGGCTGGAAGGTGGAGGCGGAGCCGCGCAGCGAGCGCGAGGTGCAGATCCCCAAAACCTTTGACGACACATACCAGGCGTACAACGCGATCCAGCTCGGGCAGGGGCTGGACCTGACGCCCTATCAGGGGAAACGGGCAACGCTCTATACCTACGAGCTGCTCGAATACCCGACCGGACAGGAGGGGGTTGTCGCCAACCTGCTGGTTCGGCGCAACCGGCTGATCGCTGCGGATATCAGCGCGCCGGAAGCGGATGGATTCGTCCACGGTATTACCGAGATGCCGGAATAACGCGCCCGAACGCGCCCATGCGGGCGCGTTTTTACTTGACTGTGCAATTCCACGAAAAAACACGGTAGGGTTTAGGACACCTATTGGTGACTTTCAGGGGATTGCACTTTTTTTGCATTTCCCTATTGTGCAATATGCGAAAAAGTGGTATGCTATAGCCAGTAATGGGTTGTCGGGAGGCACAAAATGGCCCAGATGCGTTTGGATAAATTGCTCACCCACCTCAATTGCGGCAGCCGGAAAGAAGTGCAGGCGCTCATCCGCGCCGGCCGTGTGTCTGTGGAAGGGCAGGTGGTCCGCGATCCGGCGGCCAAGCTCGATCCGGAGACTGCGGCGGTTTCTGTGGACGGGCAGGTGCAGCGCTACCGCGCGCAGCGGTATTACATGCTCAATAAGCCCGCCGGTGTGATCACGGCGAGTCGGGACACGCGGCACCCGACAGTGCTCGGGCTTTTTCCGGAGAACGAGCGGCGTGGCTTGTTTGCGGTCGGACGGCTGGATAAGGACACCGAGGGGCTGCTGATCGTAACGGACGACGGGGCGCTCAGCCATGCGCTGATGAGTCCGGCGCGGCATGTCTCCAAGGTGTACGAGGCCGAGATCGAGGGGGAAATGGCCAAAGACGCGGTGCAGCGCTTCGCGCAGGGTATGACGCTGAAGGACGGTACGGTTTGCCGCCCTGCCAAGCTGGAACACGTTCCGGCGGCGTGCGGACAATGTGTGCGGATCACGCTGCAGGAGGGGAAATACCATCAGGTCAAGCGGATGGTCGCGGCAGCCGGCGGGGTGGTGGCGCACCTGCGCAGGGTCAGGCTGGGGGGGCTGTCGCTCGATCCAAAGCTCGCGCCGGGGGAATACCGGCTGCTGCGGGAGGAGGAGGTTGTCCTGTTGCGGCAGGAGCCGGAAGATGAACCGATTGGCTGAAAAAATTGCCAAAAAAATTTGAAAAAATTTGTACAAAAATGTAGAACTCTGTGATATAATTACTTAAAATGCACAGAGGGAATGCTGGCTTCTTGTGAAGAATGTTCAGAGCTGGGGATGCTAAGCAAGGAAATAAGCGTTTTCGGGAGAAACTATTATGACCGCCACAGGCGGAAAAGACGGGAAAGGTGATGGAAATGGCTTCGAGATTGTTCCAGTCGATTGTTTTGCAGATGAAGGACACGGTGGACCGTACTATCGGTATTGTGGATGCCAGCGGCGCGGTCGTTGCGTGTACCGATCTGCCTCGGATCGGCGAAATGCGTGAGGAAGCGATCACCGAGCTGGGATTTGCGGGCGAAATCGTGCGCTTCGGTGGCTATACCTACCATATTACCGGAGAGCGGTCGACTCGGCTGGAATATGCCGTTTTCGTGCAGGGCGAGGATGAGCTTGCGCGCAGCATCTGTTCGCTTGTCGCGGTATCCATCAATAATATTAAAACACTTTACGACGAAAAGCATGACAAGGCGACGTTCGTAAAAAACATTATCCTGGATAATATCCTCCCAGGCGATATCTACATCAAATCCCGCGAGCTGCATTTCGGCAACGACGTGCCGCGCGTTGTATTCCTGGTGCGGCAGCAGTCCCCTGCGGATGTGGCGGCGATCGATGTCGTATCCGGCATGTTCCCGGATAAGCAGAAGGATTTTGTCCTGCATATATCTGAAAGCGATATCGTCGTCGTTAAGGAGGTCAAGTCGGGCAGCGAGGCCAGGGATCTGGCCAAGATCGCCGCAAGCATTGAGGAGACGCTCGCAAGCGAGCTTTCGGTCAAATGCCTGATCGGCATCGGCTCGGTTTCCTCGCAGATGAAGGACATTGCGAAATCCTTTAAGGAAGCCCAGACCGCGATCGAGGTCGGTGGCGTTTTTGATACGGAAAAGAGCATTATCAGCTTTGAAAATCTGGGGATTGGTCGCCTGATTTATCAGCTGCCGATCACGTTGTGCGAGATGTTCCTGTCCGAAGTGTTCAAAAAAGGATCGATCGACTCGCTCGACCAGGAAACGCTGTTTACCATCCAGAAGTTCTTTGAAAATAACCTCAATGTGTCGGAAACCTCCCGCAAGCTGTTTGTACACCGCAATACACTGGTGTACCGTCTGGAAAAGATCAAAAAGCTGACCGGACTCGATCTGCGGGAATTTGACCACGCGATTGTGTTCAAGGTTGCGCTGATGGTGCGCAAATATCTGGCAAGCCGTGAGGAAAACAGCCGCTGAAGGCAAAAGTTCACAAAAATTTCACGAAAAAAACCGGATCGTGTTCCGGATTGGCAGTTGTTGTCGTCTTGCGCGATCGGGGAATATCTGTTATAATAGGCAAAGGTGTATGAAGCGCATGCACCTTTGTCTTTTTTTGCAAATGCAAGGCTCCGGGGAGGACTGCCAGTGATACGGATGAACGATGTCACCATGGTGTACGATAACGGCACCCGTGCGGTGAACAAAGCAAACCTGCGCATCGACGAGGGCGAATTCGTCTTTTTGGTCGGCGCGTCCGGTTCCGGCAAAACGACGATGATCAAGCTCCTGACCGCGGAGGTGCGGCCGACCGAGGGGCGGGTGCTGGTCAATAACTACAATATCGGTGAAATGAAAAAACGCCAGATCCCATACCTGCGCCGCACGCTCGGCGTGGTGTTCCAGGATTTCCGGCTGATTAACAGCAAAACGGTGTATGAGAACGTCGCGTTCGCCATGCGCACAATCGGCGCAAAAGGGAAAGCAATCAAGGAACGCGTGCCGTATGTGCTTGATCTGGTTGGTTTGTCGGAAAAAGCGCATGAAAAACCCCTGAACCTTTCGGGCGGCGAGCAGCAGCGCGTCGCGATCGCGCGCGCGCTTGTCAATAACCCGCGGCTGATTATTGCGGACGAGCCGACCGGCAACCTCGATCCGGCGCGTTCGCTCGAGCTGATGACGCTGTTTGAAAAAATCAACGAATTGGGAACCACCGTCCTGATTGTCACCCATGAGAAGGGCTTGGTGGATGAATTTGAAAAGCGTGTCGTCGTCATTGATAAGGGCGAGGTCATCAGCGACCAGACAGGTGGGTACTATCAGTTATGAGAAGTTTTGGTTACTACTGGAAGGAAGGCTTCCGCAATATTTTCAAGCACGGGTTTATGTCGATCGCGGCCGTGATCATCATGATCGCCTGTCTGCTTTTGACAGGAACCGTCACGCTGATCGCATATAATATTAACCTGAGCATTATTGACCTGCAGCAGTCGAATGAGATCGTGGTATTCATCGACGATAGCCTGACCACGCGCGAAGCGAGGGCGCTCGCCACGGAATTCGAGCGGATCGACAATATTGCGACGGTCGATTTTGAGGACCGCGATGAGGCGCTGGAAATCTACCGCCAGCAGCTTGGCGAGGATGCCGATATCCTGGCGGACTTTGATTCCAGCAACAATCCGCTGCGCAACAGCTATATCTTTACCCTGAAAGATCCGACGCAGGCGGAGCAGACCATCGAGGAGATCCAGCAGGTCGAGGGGACCGACCGCATCCGTGCAGATGAGGAGGTTATCTCCAAGCTGATCCAGGTGCAGCGGGTGTTCAATATCATTTCGCTGGCCATGGTCGTGGCGCTGACGCTGATCTCTATTTTCATTATCGCCAATACGGTCAAGCTGGCCATGTTCGCGCGCAGGGAGGAAATATCCATCCAGAAAATGGTGGGCGCGACAAACTGGTTTATCCGCTGGCCGTTCGTGATTGAGGGCATGGTACTCGGCCTGCTGTCCGGCGGGCTGGCGTTTTTCGCCGAGTGGGGCCTGTATAACGAAATGGCGCGGGTCGTCGGTGATGTGATCCCCTATTTCCAGGTTGCTGCGTTTGACAGCGTCCGCATGCTGGTGCTGGGGATATATCTTGGCGCGGGCGTGCTGTTCGGCATCGGTGGCTCGGTAACGAGCATCCGCAAGTTTATGAATGTGTAACCCCTGGTAAACAGCAAAGGAGCAGAAACATTATGATGAAGAAAAGGACCGTGCGGATCATTTCATGCGTAATCGCCGGTATCCTGGTGGTTGCGATGCTGGTTTCCATGCTGGCCTCCAGCCTGACGTTCGCAGCCGCGGCGGAGGATGCGGATTCTCTTCGGGATAAGCTGTCGACCTTGGAGGATGAAAAGGCGGCGGTGAAAGAGCGGATCGCCGAACTGACCCGCGAGGCGAACGATGTGCAGGCTACGCGGGACGCGCTGCAGAGCGAGATCGACTTGACAAAGGAAGAGATCACCACCGTGGAGGCGTATATCGACCGCCTGCAGGAGCAGATCGATGTCAAGACCTCAGAGCTGGAAGTGGCGGAGGATGCGCTTTCCGAAAAGGAAGCGCAGTTTGCCAAGAGCGTGCGCACGACCTATGAGCTGGGCGACACGAGCTATCTGGAGGTGCTGCTCAATTCCTCCAGCTTTTCCGATATGCTCACGCGCATTGAAATGATCACCGACGTGATGGACTACAATAAAAAGGTGGTCGCGGAGTATACGGCGGCGAAGGAGGATATCGAGCAGAAGCGTGACGACCTGCAGAATACGCAGGATTCTCAGAAGGAATACCAGAAGAACCTGAGCTATAAGGTGGACGAGTTGGCGGCGAGCGAAGCCGAACAGGCCGCCCTGCAGGAGAGCCTGGAGGCCTACAAGGCAGAGAGCGAAGAGGAATACGACCGCATTGCAAGCGAGATGCAGGATGTCAGCAATCAGATCGCCGAGTTGTCCCGCCAGTCCGCTGCAAACGGCTCGGTTCCGATGGGCGACGGCACGCTGATCTGGCCGACCCCGAGCTGCACCACGACCAATTCCGCTTACGGCTACCGTGTCCATCCGATCTATGGAACGGTCAAGTTCCACGCGGGCGAGGATATCCCCGCGGGCTACGGCGCACAGATCCTGGCCGCGGCGTCCGGCACGGTCGTCACCGCGGGCTGGGTTTCCGGTTACGGTAACTATACGGTTATCGACCACGGCGGCGGACTGATGACCGCCTATGGACACCAGAGCTCGTTCGCGGTGTCGGTGGGCGATGTGGTCACACAGGGCCAGGTGATCGGCTATGTCGGTTCGACCGGTAACTCGACCGGTCCGCACCTGCATTTTGAGGTTTATGTCAACGGTTCTACCGTCGACCCGAAGAGCTACTTTTAACAGTCATACATAAGGGGAGAGGGCGGCGCGTCCTCTCCCTTTTTTGGAGGGAAGCTGCGGAATATGAAAAAACTGCGGGAAACACAGATCACATTGGGAACGGCGCTGGCGCTCTGCCTGATGGCTTGCGCCGCGGGTATCGCGTGCTGCTATGCGGCGTTCGGCTGGCGTACGCAGGCGGTGCAGAACAAGCTGCGCGAGATCGACGCGATCGCCGCTGAGCACTATGTCGGCGCGTTTGACGCGGAGACAGTCGCGGACTATGCGGCGGTGGGCTACATCACCGGCCTGGGTGATCAGTGGTCGGGCTACATTCCGGCCGACCAGTATGAAAGCTACCAGATGAATACGGAGGGCAAGGGCTGCGGCATCGGCGTGTCCGTGGTGACGTCGGGGCAGGGCATCCGCATCAGCCTGGTATATGATGCGTCGCCCGCGCAGCAGGTCGGCATCCGCAAAGGCGATTGGATCGTTGGCGCGGAGGGACTGACCGTCAAGGCGGATGGCGCGGATGCCGTGATCGGAGCGATCCAGGGCGAGGAGGGGACCGAGGTCACCGTGACCGTGCGGTCGGGCGAAGACGGACGGACGCGCGACGAAACCATGACCCGTGCGGTCGTGGTGCAGAAAATGGCGTGGGGAGAGATGCTTGCGGACCGGATCGGCTATATCCGCATCGAGAATTTCCATGTCGGCGCGGCGGAGCAGTTCCAAAACGCGCTGGACGAGTTGATCGCGGACGGGGCGCGTGCGCTGGTGCTGGATGTGCGCCACAACGGGGGCGGCCGCGTCAAGGAAATGAGCGAAATGCTCGATCCGCTGCTGCCGGAGGGTACAATCATGACGCTACGGACCAAGGATGGACATGAAACCGTATACTCATCAGACGCGGAGATGACCGACCTGCCGGTCGCGGTGCTGGTGGATGAGCAGTCGATCTCGGCGGCGGAATTTTTCGCGGCGGCGTTGCAGGAATACGGGCGCGGCCCGCTGGTCGGCGCGCACACGACCGGAAAGGGGCGGGCGCAGCAGACGTTCCGCCTATCCGACGGCTCGGCTGTCAATCTGTCGGTCGAGCAGTATTATACGCCGGAAGGCAACAGCTTGGCCGGCGTGGGGGTCGCGCCGGACGTTTCGGTGGGCCTGAAGGAGGCGCAGCAGGCGGACTTCTATTTTTTGATACCGGAAAATGACCCGCAGCTTCAAAAAGCCTGTGAACTGCTTACATAAAGCGGTGCGGATGCGAGAAAAATAGGCAAAAATCTTCGGGCTCGCTTGACAGCGCGCCCATCCTTACCTATAATAAGGAGTACTGTACGGCCGCTTCGCGCCGATTATCAAGATTAAGAAGGGTTTGCAAACATGGCAAAAGAAATCAAGCTGACACAGGAAAGTCTGGATTCTTATAAAGAAGAGCTGGAATATCTGAAAACGACCCGCGCCGACGAGGTGGCGGAGCAATTGAAAGAAGCGCGTTCTTTTGGCGACCTCTCGGAGAACGCGGAGTATGATGAGGCGAAGAACGAGCAGGGCAAGCTCTATTCGCGCATCGCCGAGCTGGAAGAGATCATCAAAATGGCGGTCGTCGTTTCCGGCGACACCTACGCGGCGGACGAGGTATCGCCCGGTTGCCGCTTTGTGGTGAAAGACCTCGAACTGGACGAGGAGGAGGAATACCACTTTGTCGGCTCGCAGGAGGCCGACCCGATGGAGGGCAAGATATCGGATGAATCCCCGTTCGGCAAGGCCATGCTGGGTAAAAAGGTCGGCGCAGTGGTCGAGGTTGAAGCGCCGATCGGCATGGTAAAATATCAGATCATGGATATTAAGAAGTGATCCGGCAGGATCAAAATAGAAAAGTAAGGTGAAAAAAGACATGGCAGAACAGCATCAGGCACAGGAGCAGCACGAGCAGACTGCAGAGGAGCTGCATGAGCTGAAGCGCATCCGCCGCGAAAAGCTGGCGGAGCTGCAGGCCGCGGACGCGGACCCGTATCAGCAGGTGCGCTTTGAACGCGACCATCATACCAATGAGATCCACGCGCGTTTCGAGGAGCTGGAGGGCAAAACCGTGCGCCTTGCCGGCCGCATGATGAGCAAGCGCATCATGGGCAAGGCATCGTTCTCCGACCTGTCCGACCGGTATGGCCGCCTGCAGCTCTACATCAAGCGGGATAACGTGGGCGATGAGGTCTACAAGGGCTATAAAAAGTTCGATATCGGCGATATCATCGGCGTGGAGGGCGAGGTGTTCCGCACCCAGAAGGGCGAGATTTCGGTTGCTGTGCATGAGCTGACGCTGCTCTCCAAAAACTTGGCGCCGCTGCCTGAAAAGTGGCACGGCCTCAAGGATACCGATATGCGCTACCGCCAGCGCTATGTTGACCTGATCGTCAATCCGGAGGTGCGTGATACCTTTGAAAAGCGCTCGGCTATTGTGCGCGAGATCCGCAATTTTATGGACTCCCGCGGCTTTATGGAGGTCGAGACGCCCTGCCTGAACACCATCCCGGGCGGTGCGGCGGCGCGTCCGTTCATCACGCACCATAATGCGCTCGATATCGATATGTATATGCGCATCGCGACGGAGTTGCACCTCAAGCGCCTGATTGTGGGCGGCTTTGAACAGGTATACGAGATCGGCCGCATCTTCCGCAACGAGGGGATGGACACCAAGCACAATCCGGAGTTCACCACCATCGAACTGTATCAGGCGTTTACCGATTACCACGGAATGATGGACATTACCGAGGATATGGTTGTCCATGTGTGCGAAAAGGTGCTGGGTACGACCAAGGTCACTTATCAGGGGACGGAGATCGATTTCGCTAAAGGCTGGAAACGCATGACCATGGCCGACGCGGTCAAGGAATACGCCGGCTTGGACTTTATGGCGATGGACGCGGAAGAAGCCCTTGCCGCGGTCAAGGCTAAGGGCGTGGAGACAGAAAAGGGCAAGGAAAGCTGGGGCGACCTGCTTGCGCTGTGCTACGACGAATTTGTCGAAGCCAACCTCACCCAGCCGACCTTTATTATGGATTACCCAGTCGAGGTTTCGCCGCTGGCCAAGAGGAAGGCCGCCGACCCGCGCCTGACCGAGCGCTTCGAGTGCTTTGTCGTCGGCAGGGAGCTGTGCAACGCGTTCTCCGAGCTGAACGACCCGATCGACCAGCGCGAGCGCTTCGAGCGCCAGGCCGCGCTGCGCGCCGCGGGCGACGACGAGGCCAATATGATGGATGATGATTTCGTCAATGCTTTGGAATACGGCATGCCTCCGACGGGCGGCATGGGCATGGGCATCGACCGCTTGGTTATGCTGCTCACCGACTCCGCTTCCATCCGCGACGTGCTTCTGTTCCCCACGATGAAGCCCATCGGCATGGAGTAAAAAAACGCTTTGCAAAGCCTGGACGGAACCGTTCAGGCTTTCGGTATATTGGTATCTAAAGGGGATTCGGGAATGAACCGCCTGCATTTGCATAACCGCCGTATGCGCCGCATGCGACCGACAACGGTCATGGCGCTGGGCTTTCTTGCCATTATCCTGACGGGGGCCGTGCTGCTCGCCCTGCCGGTCTCGGCTCGCAGCGGGGAGGCCACGCCGTTTTTGGACGCACTGTTCACGGCCACCTCCGCCACTTGCGTGACCGGCCTGATACGGGTCGGCACAGCGACGCATTGGTCCAGCTTTGGTCAGGCGGTCATCCTGCTGCTGATCCAGATCGGCGGCCTGGGATTTATGACGCTGGCCTCCATCGCGTCGTTTCTGACGCACCGCACCATTACGCTGCGCGAGCGCATGGTGATGAGCGCGGGCCTGAACCTGACGGACAACGCAGGCATCGTCCGGCTGACGCGGCGCGTGCTGTACGGGACCTTTGCGTTTGAGGCGGCGGGCGCTGTCATTCTGTCCTGCCGCTTTATTCCCCAGTTCGGCTTTTTTAAAGGGATTTCGATGGGCGTTTTCCATTCGGTGTCCGCGTTCTGCAACGCTGGCTTTGACCTGCTGGGAACGCCGGACGCGCCGTTTTTATCGCTGGTCGATTATGTGGGGGATCCGCTGGTCAACCTGACGATTATGGCGCTGATCGTGATCGGCGGCCTGGGTTTTTTTGTCTGGGGCGATATCTGGGATAAGCGCAGCTTCCGGCATTTCCGCCTGCATACCAAGCTGGTGCTGGTGACAACGGCGGCGCTGCTGCTGCTGGGCTTCGGGCTGACGCTGCTGTTTGAATGGAACAACCCGCGGACGCTGGGCGCGCTTTCCGGACCGGAAAAGGTGCTCGCCGCGGCGTTCCAATCGGTCACGCTGCGCACGGCGGGGTATAATACGATCGACCAGGCCGCGCTCGGCGGGCCGGCACAGGCGGTTTCCTGCCTGCTCATGCTGATCGGCGGTTCGCCGGGCTCCACAGCGGGCGGCATTAAGACGGTCGCAGCGGCAGTGCTGCTGCTTTCCGCAGCTTCCGCGCTACGCGGGCGGATCACGGTGTCGGCGTTCGGGCGCACGATTACACCGCGTAGCATTATGAACGCGGTCACCATGCTGATTGTCGGCGTGGTAGTCAGTCTGAGCGGCGCCTGTGCGATCGCCTATATCGAAGACGCGCCGCTGCATCAGTGCTTGTTTGAGGCGGTGTCCGCGTTTGGTACGGTCGGCCTGACCATGGGGCTGACGCCGTCGCTGCACACGCCCTCCTGCCTGATTTTGATTGTGCTGATGTATTTGGGACGCGTAGGTGTGCTTACGCTCGGTGTGAGTGTGCTGATGCGGCACAGGGAGCCGCCCAAGCTGCAGTATCCGGAGGGCAATGTGATGGTGGGATAAAGCCAGGGCTTTATGGAATTGACGCCGCGCAGTGCGCGGTGGGAAGATAACGATGGATAAGGGGCTTTGTGATGAAATCTTTTTTGGTAATTGGGCTTGGCCGCTTTGGCGCGTCGGTCGCGCAGGAATTGTCAGCACTCGGGCAGGAGGTGCTTGCACTTGATATTGACGCGGAAAACGTCCAGTATATTTCGGATCAGGTCACGCAGGCCATACAGGGTGATGCACAGGACGAAGCGGTGTTGCGCTCGGTGGGAGCGCGCAATTTTGACTGCTGCGTGGTCGCCGTGGGCGCGGATATGGAAGCCAGCATTCTGATCACGGTGATGCTCAAGGAACTGGGTGCGCAGTATATCGTCGCCAAGGCGATAGCGCCTATCCATGCGCGCGTACTTGAGCGCGTCGGCGCGGACCGCGTGGTGCTGCCCGAGATCGAAATGGGGCAGAGGCTGGCGCAGCGCCTCGCGCGCACCAATGTTGTGGACTATATCGGCGTCTCGGATGATTTCTCCATTTTGGAGATACACACCCCCAAAAGCTGGATCGGGCATTCGCTCGGCGAGTTGAATGTGCGGGCGCGGTATCTGATTAACGTGCTGGCGATCCGGCACGGCGAGGGTGGCAGTGTGAACGTATCGCCTGCGGCCGGTCAGATCATAGGGCCGGACGATGTCCTGATCGTGATTGGAACGAATGACAATGTCAACAAGGTGGTGGAAATGAATTGACCGTGATTCAGAGCCGCCAGAACGCCGCGCTCCGCCATCTGGCGCGGCTGGGACGGGAAAAGAAGTACCGCAGGAGCACGGGGGAAATGCTGTGCGAAGGAGAGAAAATGCTTCGGGAAGCACTGGCCTCCGGCACGCGGGTGAAAACCCTTCTGGCGCGGGAGGGCTGGCAGGACGCCCTGCTTGACCATGCGGCGGAACAGGGGGCCGTGCTGTACTGCGCGGCGGACGCCCTGTTCGGGCTGGCAAGCGATGTGGAAACGCCGCAGAACGTGGTGTTTTCATGCCGCCAACCGCAGTGGGAGGCGCGCGACCTACAGGGGAAGCGGCAGGTGCTGCTGCTGGACGGGCTGCAGGACCCGGGCAACCTTGGCACGATCTTACGAACCGCCGAAGCGTTCGCGCTCGGCGCCGTCGTGTTGTGCGAGGGCTGTGCCGATCCCTTTTCCCCCAAGGTCGTGCGCTCGACGATGGGCGCGGTGTTCCGCCTGCCGTGCGTGCAGCTGCCGCTCGCGGATGCGGTGGAGCAGCTGAGGGAAGCGGGGCTTGCAGTCTATGCGACTGCGCTGCATGCGGACAGCATGCCGCTGGACACCGTGCCGCTGGAACGGGCGGCGGTCATCATCGGCAGCGAGGGCAGGGGCGTTTCGCAGAGCGCGCTTAACCTGTCCGACAAACGGGTGATTATTCCGATGGCGGGCCGCGCCGAGTCGCTCAATGCGGGCGTGGCGGCGGCTATCGTGATTTATGAAATGACAAAATGAGGAGGCGTGCAGTATGCCGTCACGTCTGAGTTATGTATGGCTTTCCTTGCGGCGAGGACTGGGTTCGCGCGCAGCTGCGGAAGCCCTGCGTGCGTTCGGGTCGCCGGACGCGCTGTATGCCGCGGATCGGAAAATGCTGGCAACCGCGCCCTGCGGGCTGTGCAAGGCGCAGGTCGACGCATTATGCGATAAGGACACCGCGGAAGCGGAACGGATCATCGGGGAATGCGCGGAACGGGGGATCCAGATTATCACGGCCGGCGACAGCGCCTATCCTGACCGGCTGCGCGCGATCGCGGACCCGCCCATGGTGCTGTATGTGCGTGGCAGATGGCCGGATTTTGACGTTACGCCCGGCATCGCCGTGGTCGGCACGCGGGAAGCGACCGCGTATGGCTTGCAGACTGCGGAAAGCATCGGCACGGCGCTGGCGCGCGCAGGATTTATCACGGTCAGTGGGATGGCGCTGGGAAACGATGGAGCGGCGCACCGCGGCGCGCTCCGCGCAGGCGGGCTGACGGTCGCTGTGTTGGCGGGCGGCGTGGATGTGTGTTACCCGCCCCGACACAGGGGGCTGATGGGGGATATCCTGTTGTCCGGCGCGGTCGTCAGCGAATATCCGCCCGGCACCGAGCCGAAAGGCGCGCATTACCATGACCGCAACCGCATCATCAGCGGCCTTTCGGTCGCGTCGGTGATCGTGGAGGCGGCGGATTACCGCTCGGGCGCACTGATTACGGCACGGCACGCGCTCGATCAGGGGCGCGACGTATACGCGGTACCCGGCGCTTTGGACGCGCCGCAGTCCAAGGCGTGTAATGAGCTGATCGAGAAAGGCGAAGCCGCATTGCTGCGCAGCCCGCAGGCGCTGGTCCGCGCCTATAACGGACTGCTGCGCGTACCTCCGGCGGCACGCCGTGCCGAGCAGACGCCCCGGCGGCAGGCCGACATGCGTCCAGCGGCGCCAGGGCGGGAGGCTGGATCGGGCGGCAATAAACAGGAGCCGCCGGCAAAGACCGGTCAGAAGCAGGCGCCGACAGCCCTGCCGGAAACGCTGCGCGGCGAAGAGCGCCGCATCGCGGAGCTGGTGCAGCAGGGTGTATCAACGCCGGAGGAGCTGATCGAACGCTGCGGCCTGCCTGCGCCGCGCGTGATGGCGCTGGTCACCATGCTGGAGGTGGACGGCGTTCTGCGCCGCGAAAAGGGCAGGCTGGTAATGGGCGGCAGGTGAAAGCCGCCGTATTGCCCAAGGATCGCATCAAACGCGCCGTCAGGCGCGCAGAAATAGCCGCCTTGCGAGCGGCCTTGGAAAACCGGATGCCGGCCGGCTTTCCAAAACCATGCTTTGGAGGTTTTTATGTCAAAATTAGTCATCGTGGAGTCCCCAGCCAAGGCCAAGACCATTGGCAAATACCTCGGTTCGGATTATGTGGTCAAGGCGTCGATGGGGCATCTGCGCGATTTGCCGAAAAAGAAAATGAGTGTCGATTTTGAGCACGATTTCAAGCCGGAATATGTGCCGATCGAGGGAAAGGATAAAATTATCAAGGAAATCCGCAGCGAGATCCGCAAAAGCGATTTCGTGTACCTTGCGACTGACCCGGACCGCGAGGGCGAGGCGATTTCCTGGCATATCAAGGAGCTGTTCAAGCTTAAGGAGAAGGATTCCAAGCGCGTGACCTTCAATGAGATCACCAAGCCTGCGGTCAAGTATGGGATCGAGCACCCGCGCGATATCGACATCGACCTGGTCAACGCCCAGCAGGCACGCCGCATCCTGGATCGCATCGTGGGCTACGAGCTGTCGCCCTTCCTGTGGCGCAAGGTCAAGCGCGGCCTGTCCGCAGGGCGCGTGCAGAGCGTGGCCACCCGTCTGGTGGTAGACCGCGAGAATGAGATCCGCGCGTTCGTACCCGAGGAATACTGGACTATCGAGGCGCTGCTGCAGACCGCGGACGGCGGCCGCTTCACCGCGCGTTACTACGGCGACCAGACCGGCAAGGCCGAGCTGAAAAACGAGTCCGAAGCGCAGGCGGTCGTGGACGCGGTATCCGGCAAGCCCTTTACTGTGAGCGAGATCAAGCGCGGCAAGAAAAAGCGTACGCCCGCGCCGCCGTTCATCACTTCCACCTTACAGCAGGAGGCCAGCCGCAAGCTCAACATGACCCCGCGCCGCACCATGAGCATCGCACAGGAACTGTACGAGGGTATCGAACTGGGCGAGTTCGGACTGACCGGTTTGATCACTTATATGCGTACTGACTCGCTGCGCTTAGCCGACGAGGCCACCGCTGCCGCCGCCGGCTTTATCCGCGGCCGCTATGGGGACGAGTACTACCCCGGCAAGCCGCGCGTGTTCAAGACCAAGGGGAACGCGCAGGATGCGCACGAAGCCATCCGCCCGTCCGACGTCAAGCTCCTGCCGGACGAGATTCGCCAGTACCTCTCGCCCGACCAGTATAAGCTGTACAAGCTCATCTGGTCGCGTTTTGTCGCTTGCCAGATGGCGGACGCGATTTTGGACACGGTTTCAGCGGATATTGTGTGCGAGGGTCAGGTGTTCCGCGCCTCCGGCCACACGGTAGCCTTCCCCGGCTTTACCGCGGTTTACGAAGAGGGCACGGACGACGAGAAGAAGGGCGAGGCGGGCAAGCCCCTGCCGCGCTTTGCGGAGGGCGATACCCTCTCGGTCGAAAAACTCGACCCGTCGCAGCACTTCACCCAGCCGCCCGCACGCTATACCGAGGCCTCGCTCATCCGTGCGATGGAGGAGCGAGGCATCGGCCGCCCGTCCACCTATGCGCCGACTATCTCCACCATCCTCGACCGCGACTATGTGACCAAGGAGAACAAGGCGCTGCGCCCTACGCCGCTCGGCGAGGGCGTAACCGGCCTGTTGGTGGACGAGTTCAAGTCGGTCGCGGATTATGAGTTTACCGCCAATATGGAGGAGCAGCTCGACGAAGTAGAGGCGGGAAAGCTCAACTATATCCAGCTCCTGCACAATTTCTATGACGACTTTGAAAAGGCGCTGGGGCAGGCCGAGATCGATCTGGAGGGCCAACGCATCAAGATCAAGGACGAGGTCACGGATGTGATCTGCGAAAAGTGCGGCCGCAATATGGTTATCAAGTCCGGCCGTTTCGGCAAGTTCCTGGCCTGCCCGGGCTTCCCAGAGTGTACCAATACCAAGCCCATCACCGAGGACACCGGCGCGGCCTGCCCGGTGTGCGGGGCCAAGGTGGTCAAAAAGAAATCCGCGCGCGGCTATGTGTATTACAGTTGCGAAAAATATCCGGAGTGCCAGTTCATGACCTGGGATAAGCCGCTGGGAAGCAAATGCCCGAACTGCGACTCCTCGCTGTTCCGCCACACCGACCGCGACTCCAAGGAGGTCACGGACGTGTGTCTGCGCGAGGGCTGCGGTTATACCGAGCTGGTTAAGGAGGGCCTGCCGCCCGAGGAGGCGGAAAAGAACCGCCAGCGCCGCGAAGCGCGCGCCGCGAAAGCAGCCGAACGCGCGGCGGCCAAGGCAGCGGCGGAAGCCGCGGGCGAGGGCGGAGAGACATCGAAAAAAGCCGCGCCAGCCCAAAAGCCCGCCGCGGCGAAAAAGCCTGCGGCAAAAAAGCAGGTGCCGTGGATGACCAAGACCACGAACCGCTTCAAAAAGCTGAAGGACGAGGATGTGCAGGCGCTGACCAAGGCCCAGCAGGCGCAGTACGCCAAGGCACTGGAGAAATACGAGGCAGAAAAAGCCGCAGAGAAAGCGGCAAAGGCAAAGGCCCGTAAGACGGCCAAGGCAAAGGAGGCCGCTGGTGAGTGAGTTTGTAACGGTGATCGGCGCGGGGCTGGCGGGCTGCGAAGCGGCCTGGCAGCTCGCGCAGCGCGGCGTTAATGTGCGCCTGCATGAGATGAAGCCCGAAAAACGCTCGGAGGCGCATCACGCGGACGATTTTGCCGAGCTGGTGTGCTCGAATTCGCTGCGGTCGGACGAGCTGACCAACGCCGCGGGCCTGCTCAAGGAGGAGCTGCGGCGGCTGGACAGCCTGATCCTCGCCTGCGCGGATGCGCACCGCGTGGAAGCGGGCGGCGCGCTCGCAGTTGACCGCGAGGCATTTGCGCGCGCGGTGACCGAGAAGATCAAGTCTCATCCGAACATTGCGGTTATATCCGGCGAAGTGACCGAGATACCGGAGGGCAGAGTGATCGTCGCCTCCGGCCCGCTGACCTCGGACGCGCTGTTCGAGGCCATCCACCGCAAGGTGGGCGGGGACTTCCTGCACTTTTTCGACGCGGCCGCGCCCATTGTGACCGCGGAGAGCATCGACATGGATTCCGCTTACGCGGCCTCGCGCTACGGCAAGGGTACGGCGGACTATATCAACTGCCCGCTGAGCCGCGAGGAGTACGACGCGTTCTGGAACGCGCTGACCACGGCCGAGGAAGCGCCGGTTCACGGGTTTGAGGACTCCAAGGTGTTCGAGGGCTGCATGCCCATCGAGGTCAACGCCCGCCGCGGGTATGATACGCTGCGCTTCGGTATCCTGAAGCCCATCGGCCTGCCCGACCCCAGGACGGGCAGGGATCCATATGCGGTGCTGCAGCTCCGGCGCGACAACGCGCAGGGTACGCTGTACAACCTGGTCGGCTGCCAGACCCACCTCAAATGGGGCGAGCAGAAGCGCGTGTTCTCTATGATCCCAGCGCTCCAAAACGCCGAATTCATGCGCTACGGCGTGATGCACCGCAACACGTTCCTGGATTCGCCGCGCCTGCTGGACGCGACCTATGCGCTGAGAGCCGATCCGCGCATCCGCTTTGCCGGACAGATGACCGGCGTGGAGGGCTATATCGAGTCCACCGCCTCGGGCTGGGCGGCGGGGGTGGCCGCCGCATGCGAAGCGCAGGGTAGGCCCATGCCTGCGCTGGACCGGCAGACTGCGGTCGGTGCGCTGGCGTGCTACATCTCGGATCACACGGTAACAAAATTCCAGCCCATGAACATCAATTTCGGCATCATTGACCCGTTGGGGTATAAAATCAAGGGCAAGCGGGAGAAAAACCTGAAGATTTCCGAGCGGGCGCTTGCAAAAATCGACAGTCTGAAAGGGGAGCTTTGACATGAAAATCATCGTGGACGCAATGGGCGGCGACAACGCGCCGGAGTCCGCCGTTTGGGGCGGCGCGCTGGCAGCGCGGGAATATGGCGAGGAAGTGCTGCTGGTCGGCCGTCCGGAAACGGTCGAGGCGGTCCTGAAGGAGAAAGGGCTGCAGGATACGCAGGGCGTGACCATCATGCCTGCCTCCGACCTGGTGGATATGCACGACGATCCGGCGACTGTGCTGCGCAAAAAGCCGGATTCCTCAATGGCGGTGGCGTTCAAGCTGCTCAAGGCGGGCGAGGGCGACGCGCTCGTTTCCGCGGGCAACACGGGCGCCCTGCTCACGGGCGCGACCCTGTTCGGCGGCCGGATCAAGGGTATCCGGCGCGGTGCGCTCGCGCCCGTCATGCCCTGTAAGGGCGGCCAGGTCATGCTGTGCGACGCGGGCGCGAACACTGAATGCACGGCCGAGATGCTGCTGCAGTTTGCGTTCCTCGGCTCGCTGTACGCGGAGAAGATAGGCGGGGTCAACCGTCCGCGCGTCGGTCTGGTGAACAATGGCACGGAGGACACCAAGGGCGATCCGCTGCGTAAGGAAGCGTACATCCTGCTCAAAAAGGCGGGCGACGAGGGGCGGCTCAACTTTGTCGGCAACGTGGAGGGCAGCATGGTGCCGCTCGGCGCGTGCGACGTGGCGGTGTGCGACGGGTATTCTGGCAACGTGATGCTCAAGACCATCGAGGGCGTGGCCAAGTTTATGGCGGGCGAGATCAAAACCGTGTTCATGCGCAATTTGGCGACCAAGCTGGGCTATCTAGCCTGCAAAAAGGGCATGGACGATTTCCGCGAGCTGTTCAATCAGGACAAGATCGGCGGCGCGCCGTTCCTGGGGATCGCCAAGCCGGTGATCAAGGCGCACGGCTCCTCCAATGAGATTGCGGTGATGAACGCCGTGCGGCAGGCGATCGCCTATACAAAATCGGGTATGATCGACGCGGTTTCGGAAAACATAGCATATATGACCGTCGAATGAGCGGCTGTGCGCTGCCCGCCGGCTTGCCGACCGGAGGGGCGCGGTTTGGAAAGCGAGGTGAAAGAAATTGGAACTGAATTATAAGTTTAAGGATGTAACGCTGTTCCAAACAGCGATGACACATACCTCCTATGCGAACGAGCATAGGGGCAGTCATCTCCACCATAACGAGCGGCTGGAGTTTCTTGGCGATTCCGTACTGGGCTTCGTTACAGCGGACTACCTGTTCACGCATTATCCGGATCTGCCGGAGGGGGAGCTGACCAAGCTGCGCGCGGCGGTCGTATGCGAGGGCGCCTTGTGCGAGATCGCGAGGGAACTCGGTATTCCGGAACAGATCCGGCTGGGCCATGGGGAAGAAACAGGCGGTGGCCGCGGGCGGCCGTCCATTCTGGCGGATGCAACCGAGGCACTGCTGGGCGCCATTTTCCTGGATGGCGGTATCGAGCCCGCGCGCGCGTTCGTGCTGCGCTTTATCCCGAAAAAGGTGGAGCTTGCACTGGCAGGCGGCGCGTTCAAGGATTATAAGACCATCCTGCAGGAGATCGTGCAGAAGAACAAGCAGGAAACGTTGGAATACCGCTTGGCCGGCCAGTCCGGACCGGATCACGATAAGCGCTTTACGATGGAGCTGCTGCTCAATTCCAATGTGTTCGCGTCCGGTACCGGACGGAGCAAAAAGGAGGCCGAGCAGATGGCGGCTAAAAAAGCCCTGGAAATGATGGGGGAAGCGTGACGGCCGCCAGTGTAAGGGAATAGAGTACAAAAGCGCCCCGATCGCTCGGGGCGCTTTTGCGGCTTTATTCCGGCTTTTTTCCCGCTCCGCCGATCAGACGGGTCACGGCCGCGATCACCGCCGCGAGCGCGCGGAGGTCCTGTTCGGCGGTTTCGGCCCTGGGTTTTTCTGCGCTGCTGTCTTTCATGGGGCATCTCCTTGCACAGAGGCAATCCAAAGAAACAATAGATAACATAAAAAGATATCTTATAACATATTCTAACATAAGGGCATCTGTTTTACAATAACAAAAAAGAGGTGCTGAAAAATAATGCAGAAACAGCAGTTGATCGATATGGGCCACCGCCTGCGCCAGCGCAGGACCGAGCTGGGGCTGACGAGGGAGAAAATGTCGGAGCTGGCGGATATCGGGATGGGCTATTACGGCCAGCTTGAGGTTGGCACGTCGCAAATGTCACTGGATACGCTGATCAAGCTGTCGCGCGCCATGCACCTGCCGATGGAGTACATCGTGCTGGGTGAGGGCGAGCCGCGCGGGGATGCGTCGGCGGTGCGGGATATGCTTGACCGCTGCTCCGCGCGCGAGCTTAAGCTGGCGGAAGAGGTGCTCAAGCTGTTTTTAATGAAACAAAACTGATCTCGGAAAGGGTGGACGCCTGGTTCCGAGATCAGTTTTTGTTTGGACAGAACGGGGTTAAAACCAGCGCGCGCCTTCCTGTCGGAAGCGAGGCACAGGGCCGTCTGCATATGGGTCATAAGTCTGAATATTGCAGCCAAACTCCTTGAGCGAAGCGATTTTGCCGTCTGCCGTCCAGCGGATGAGCGAAAAACCGTCGAATTCCTCCGCCCGTCCGTCCAGCATCTGGTTTTTGAAGCGCCATTCGACTGCGGTATGGCTTTCCGTATGGAAAAACCGGAGGATATCCCAGACCAGCACCCGACCCCGCGCGTTCCATTCCTCGAACCAGTGCTTGACCTGTGCCGCGCCGTGGTACTCCGGCCCCCAGCTTTCCGTGTATATGCAGTCCGGCGCAAAAATAGACATAATGCCGCGATCCTCTGCCTGCAGCCACATGTCAAACCACAGGCGGACCGTTTGCTCCCTTTCATTCATGTGCTTCGCCTCCTGCCTACCAGCATAGCATGGCGGAACGCGTCTGTCCAGTGCGGGCGATTTATGGCCAAGCTGTAAATTATCGCGCTGCGCATTGAAAAAAAAGCCGCGCGGTGGTAAAATAATACCATATATATCTTTGAGGTGCTACATGGTTCTGAAGAGCCTGGTTTTACAGGGCTTTAAGTCTTTTCCGGACAAAACCGAGATCAATTTTCTCGGCGGCGTAACGGCGATCGTCGGACCGAACGGTTCGGGGAAATCAAATATTTCGGATGCGATCCGCTGGGTGCTGGGCGAGCAGTCCTCACGTTCCCTGCGCGGCGCCAAGATGGAGGACGTTATTTTCGGCGGAACGGCTAGGCGCGGACCGGTCGGCTTTGCCGAGGTTTCGCTCATTCTGGATAATTCCGAGGGCGTGTTCCGGTCAGAATTCACCGAGATCATGGTCACCCGACGCTACTACCGTTCGGGGGAAAGCGAATATTTTCTGAACAAAAAGCACTGCCGCCTGCGCGATATCCATGAGTTGTTTATGGATACCGGACTGGGACGGGATGGTTATTCCATCATCGGGCAGGGCCGCATCGACGAGATCCTGTCGCTCAAGAGCGAGGATCGGCGCGAGATATTTGAGGAAGCTGCGGGCATCACCAAATTTCGCTACCGCAAGGAGGAGGCCGAGCGCAAGCTCTCCGCTACGGAGGATAACCTGACCCGTATCCGCGACCTGTACGACGAATTGGAGCGCCAGGTCGGACCGCTGGAAAAACAGGCGGAAAAGGCAAGGCAGTATTTACTGCTGCGTGACGAGCTGCGTGTGCTGGAGATTTCGCTCTGGCTGCTGTCGCTCGACCGCATCAAGGGGGATACCGCAAAGCTTGCGCAGGACGCAGAGGCTTGCGCTGCGCAGCTTGCGGAGGAAAAAAAAGAACAGGAAGCACTTTACACACGGTCAGAACGGCTTTCTGAGGAAATGCGCGGCATCGACCGCGCTTCCGACCGCCTGCGCCAGCAGCTCCGCGAGGCGGAGCAGCGCGCCGCCGAGCAGGCGAGCCGCGCGGCGGTGCTCAAAGCGAACATCCAGAACAATCGGGATAACATCGACCGCGCCGAGCGGGAGAGCGCCCAGCGTGCCGAGCAGGCCGCAGGGCTTGGCGCGCAGCTTGCCGAACGGCGCGCGCGTATCGAGCTGCTGGATGCCCAGCGGGAGGGTCTGGCCGCGCGTCTGGATGATTTGAAGCGGCAGGGAGACGAGCAGGCCGCCCAGCGGGAGCAGGCTGAACGCGCGCTGCACCGCGCGGAACAGGAGCGTGCGGCGCGGCAGGACGTGTTGCATGCGCTGGAGATCGACCGCACGGCGGCGGAAACTGGTCTAGCCGGCATGGACGGACGGCGCGGGACGATCGTGTCCGACATTGAAGCCGCGGGCAGGCGTCTGGAAGCGGAACAGGACGCGCATAACGAGCTGGAAGAGCGCATGCGTGGCTGCCTGGATACCCTTGCGGGGGCGAAAAATAAGGTGCAGGGCGTGGCGCTGAAAGCGGAAAGCCGCCGCAGAAAGGTGGAGGCCCTGAGGGAAACGCTGGAAAAGGCGGCGGCGGCGTTGACCGAGACGCAGGGCCGCGTGAAGATGCTGTCCGATATGCGGCGCGATTACGAAGGTTTTTCGCGCTCCGTCAAGGCGATCATGCAGCAGGTGGAGCGCGGCGCGATGCGCGGAGTGCATGGGCCGGTTTCCGCGCTGCTTTCGGCGGAGGAACAGTTCGTCACCGCGATCGATACGGCGCTTGGTTCGTCCGCGTCCTCCATTGTGGTGGATACGGCATCGGATGGCAAGCGGTGCATCGAATATCTGAAGCGAACGGACGGCGGGCGCGCAACCTTTCTGCCGCTTGACACGATCCGACCAAATTTGTTGCGGGAAAGCGGCTTGGAGGCGCAGAAAGGCTGCTTTGGAACCGCTGATCGTTTGGTTGTTTTTGATGAGTGCTATGCAGCCATTGCACAAAACCTGCTTGCGCGCACGGTGGTGTGCGAAAATATGGATACTGCTTTGGCGCTCGCCAGGACGTATGGCCACCGCTTCCGTATCGTGACACTGGACGGCCAGGTGATCCAGGCCGGCGGCGCGATGACGGGCGGCTCGGCCTCCCGCGGTACGGGCGCGCTTGCGCGCGCGAGCAGGCTGCGCGCCGCGCAGGAGCAGGCAAAGGCACTCGAAAAACAGAAGCAGGAGGCGGAACGCGCGTTCCATGCGGCAAAGGAAGAACTGGCGGCGCTGGATTACGACCTGAAGGCGATCGAGGCGGAGCGCGCCCGCGCCGCGCAGGAGGAAGCGGGGCTGCGCGCGTCGGTTTCCCAGCACGGGGCGTTGCTGGAAAGCCTGCAGACACAGTACGACGGGCTGGTGCTCGAACGGGATAACCTTGCCGCGGCAAGGCAGCGATATCAGGAAACGATTGCTCAATGTGGACAGAAGCAGGACGAGGCGCGGCAGGCGCTCGCGGACGCGGAGGAGGCGGTGGAGCAATGCCACGCCGCACAGGAAGCGCTGGACACGCAGGCGGCCAGCCATACGGCGCAGGCCGCGTCGGTGCAGACCGAGTTGGCGGAGAACCGCTCGGAGGCCGCAAGCGAAGCGCGCGCGCTGGCTGACTTGGAGCGGCTTAAGGCCGGGTTGGACGCAGGGGTTTCGGGCTCCGCGGAAACCATCGCCGGCTTTGAGGAGGAAATCGCCCGCCTGACCGAAGCGCTGTCCCGCGCGCAGGACGCGGAAGAGGAGAACCGTGCGGCGGCCACACAGCTGAACGGGCAGATCGCCGCGCAGATGCAGCAGCGCGAACGGGTCGAGGGCGAACGCGCGCAGGTCGACCGCGAGGCGCAGGGGAAAAATGAAGAAATACTGGGCCTTGAGCGGGAATCCGCGCGGTTGGAGAACCGTTCGGTGCAGCTGAAAAACGAGGAAGCGCAGATTTTGGATAAAATGTGGGAAAGCTATGAGCTGACGCCTACGCCCGCGCGGGAGGCTGCGCGCCCGCTGGAGGACGTACCCGCGGCGAAAGAGCAGGTGCAGTCCCTGCGGGGTAGGATGCGCGCGCTCGGCAATGTCAATCTGGACGCGGTGGAGGAATACCGGCAGGCGCTTGAGCGGTATACTTTTATGGGCGGGCAAAAGGACGACCTGGAAAAAGCGCAGAAAGAGCTTTACAAGGTCATTGAACAACTAACCGTCAATATGAAAGAAATTTTCGCTTCGGAATTCGCCAAGCTCAACGCTTATTTCGGGCAGACGTTCCGCGAGATATTCGGCGGCGGCCATGCGGAACTGCAGCTTGCGGATACCTCGGATATCCTGAACTGCGGGATCGATATCCGGGTTTCCCCGCCGGGCAAGGCGGTCAAGACGCTGACGCTGCTTTCGGGCGGCGAAAAAGCGTTCGTTGCGATCGCGCTGTATTTCGCGATCCTCAAGCTGCGCCCCACTCCGTTCTGCGTGCTGGACGAGATCGAGGCCGCTCTGGACGATGTGAACGTCGCGCGGTTCGCGCAGTATATCCGTCGACTGGCCGGCGCGACGCAGTTCATCGTGATTACGCACCGCCGAGGCACCATGGAAGAGGCTGATATGCTGTACGGCGTCACCATGCAGGAGCAGGGGGTTTCCAAGATGCTGATGCTCAACCTGGCGGAGGCGGAAAAGCATTTGGGCAAGACGCTGCAATGAGAGGGGATGGAGAACGTGCTGTATGATCTTTTGTGTGATCTTTATTCAATTTTTCGTGAAATAGGGGCATTTCTATGGTTGGTGTGGCCGTTTATGTTCGTGTTCGGGCTGGGCAGCATCGTCTGGTACGCGCATCCTCAGCCGGAGGAAAGCGAGGCGGACAGCGAACGGCGGCGCAGCCGCTTTATTGCGGCAGAGATCGCGGCGGGCTTTGCGCTGCTGATGATGTTCTGTGTAGTGGAAAGTAACATTTAGGAGCTGAAGCAATGGGATTATTCGATAAAATCAAAAAAGGGCTGCAGAAGACGAGCGATGCGGTCAGCCGCTCGCTCGACGCGGTGTTCGCGGGGTTTGTTACGATAGATGACGACCTGCTGGAAGAACTGGAGGAAGCGCTCATCCTGTCCGACGTAGGCGCGGCAAACGCCGCCAAAATCGTGATGGAGGTAGAAAGGCGTGCGCAGAGGCAGAACGTCACCTCCGCGCTTGAACTGCGCTATGTCCTCAAGGACACGCTGCTCGATATGATGCTGGATAATCAGCCGCTGGACGTTTCAGGCAAGCCTGCGGTTGTGCTGGTGATCGGCGTCAACGGCGTGGGCAAGACCACGTCGATCGGCAAGCTGGCCGCCCGCTATGTGGGCGAGGGCAAAAAGGTCATGCTGGCCGCCGCGGATACGTTCCGCGCTGCCGCCGCCGACCAGCTTGAGATTTGGGCGAAGCGCGCGGGCGCGGACATCGTGCGCCACGGCGAGGGCGCGGATCCGGCCGCGGTCGTATTCGATTCGATCTCTGCGGCCAAGGCGCGCGGCAGCGATGTAATCATCATCGACACTGCGGGACGCCTGCACAACAAGGCTAACCTGATGAATGAGCTGGCCAAGATCGACCGTGTGATTGCGCGCGAGCTGCCGGACGCTTCGCGCGAAACACTGCTCGTGCTGGACGCGACTACCGGACAGAACGCCGTACATCAGGCGGAGGAATTCAATAAGGTTGCAGCGCTTACCGGCATTGTACTGACCAAGCTGGACGGGACGGCGAAGGGTGGCATCGTTATCGCGATCTCGGCCGGACTCGGCGTGCCGGTCAAGCTGGTCGGCGTGGGCGAAGGCTTGGACGATCTGGTCGATTTCGACCGTTCCGCATTTTTGGAGGCGGTCCTGCCGCCGCTTGAAGGAGGGATTTCCTGATGCAGAGACCGGACGGAAGAACAGCCGGCGCGTTGCGGCCGGTAAAGCTCATCACGGATTTCACCATGTACGCCGAAGGCTCGGTGCTGGTCGAGATGGGCAACACCCGCGTGATCTGCACCGCCTCGGTGGAGGATAAGGTGCCGCCGTTTCTGGAGGGCAAGGGCCTCGGCTGGGTAACGGCCGAATACGCCATGCTGCCGCGCGCAACCAACACGCGCAAGAAGCGCGATATCAAAAGCCTGAAGCTGGACGGGCGCTCAAGCGAGATCCAGCGGCTGATCGGCCGCTCGCTGCGCGCGGTGGTCGACCGCGAAGCGCTGGGCGAGCGCCAGATCACGATCGACTGCGACGTGATCCAGGCGGACGGCGGCACGCGCTGCGCGTCCATCACGGGCGGCTTTGTGGCGCTGTGGCTGGCCTGTAAGCGCCTGCTGGACGAGGGCGTGATCGATAAGATGCCGCTTACCGCGCAGGTCGCGGCGGTTTCGGTCGGCATTTTTGAGGATGAGGCCGTGCTGGACCTGAATTACGCGGAGGACAGCCACGCAATCGTGGACTGCAACGTCGTGATGACCTCGAAAGGCGAGTTTATCGAGGTGCAGGGTACGGGCGAGGGGCGCCCGTTCACGGACAGGGAGCTGAAAAAGCTGCTCGGTCTTGGAAAACGCGGCTGCGCGCGCCTGTGCCGGACGCAGAGCAAGGTCATGGGGGAGAGCCTGTGATGAAATTCGTGCTTGCATCCCACAACAAAAAGAAAATAGCGGAAATGGCGGCGATTCTGGGGGCGCTGGGCGTCGAGGTCGTCCCGCTGCCCGAGGATGCGCCCGAGCCGGCGGAGGATGGCGCCACGTTTGAGGAAAACGCGCGCATCAAGGCGGTGAGCGCGGCGGGCTTCACTGGTCTGCCTGCCATCGCGGACGACTCCGGCCTTTGCGTGGACGCGCTGGGCGGCGCGCCGGGCATCTACTCCGCGCGCTACTGCGAGGGGGCCGATCGGGCGCGCAACGACCTGCTGCTGCGCAATATGGAGGATCAGGATGACCGCTCCTGCCGTTTCGTGTGCGCGATCGCGTGCATCCTGCCGGATGGGGAAACGCTGACCGTGCGCGGCGAGTGCGAGGGGGAGCTGCTCCGTGAAAGCCATGGCGCGGGCGGATTTGGATATGACCCGCTGTTCTATGTGCCGGCCTGCGGCTGCACGTTCGGCGAACTGCCGCCGGAAACCAAAAATGAGATATCCCACCGCGGCCGCGCTCTGAGAAAGTTGAAAGAGGCGCTGCAAGGCCGCCTTTAACCGATCAAGACAGGAGAATCATCTATGCTGACTACCAAACAGCGCGCACAGCTGCGCGCGCTTGCCAATCCGCTTGCCGATACGTTAATCATCGGTAAGGAGGGTGTGACCGATGCGGTCGAGCGCCAGCTCGACCAACTGCTCGAAGCGCACGAGCTGGTCAAGGGTAAGGTGCTGGAAAGCGCCATGCTCACCCCGCGCACGGTGTCCGAAGCGCTGTGCGAGGCGGCCGGCGCCGAACCGGTGCAGTGCATCGGCTCGAAATTTATCCTCTACCGCCAGGCGCGGGACAAGGATAAGCGGAAGATCGTGTTGGTCAAATGAGAACGGGCATACTCGGCGGGACGTTCAACCCGCCGCACCTGGGGCATCTGCACGCCGCGCGCCTTGCCAGGGAAGCGCTGGGGCTGGATAAGGTGTTGTTCATCCCGACCAATATCCCGCCGCACAAAGCGCTGCCGGAGGACACCGCGACCGTGGCCGACCGCTGTGAAATGGTGCGCCTGCTGCTGGCGGATACCCCTTGGGCACGGTTGGACACGCTGGAGGTGGCGCGCGGCGGCGCGAGCTATACGGTCGATACGCTGCGCGCGCTGCATGCGCGGGGCGAGCGTGCGCTTTACTTGATTGTCGGCACGGATATGCTGCTGTCGTTCGACCGGATCTGGCGCGCGCCGGAGGAGATCGTACGCCTGTCCACGCTTGCCGTGTGCGCGCGGGACGGGGACGACTGGGACGCGCTGGCCGACAAGGCGGCGCGCCTGCGCCAAACCATGAACGCCAAAATCGAGATGGTCCGAGGGGAAAGCCTGACCATCTCTTCGACCGAACTGCGGCAGGGCGGCGCGCTGCGCCGCTATACCCCGCCCGCAGTCGCGGATTATATCGAGCGAAATCACCTGTATGGGTATTGACAAGATAGAAAAATCGATATAAAAAAGAAAGGCGGGTAAAAGTTATGTTGTGTAACGACGAAATGCGGAAGGGGATCCTGTCGAGGCTGCACGGATACCGGTATGAGCATACGCTCGGCTGCGAGCGGGCGGCCAGGCTGCTGGCGGAGCGCTTCGGCGGGGACGTGGAAAAAGCGGGTTTCGCAGCCATACTGCATGACATAACAAAACATCTTTCTCCGCAAGAACAGTTGAATTTATGTGCGAAATACGGTATAATACCCTGTAACGTCGAAAAAAGCGAGCCGAAAATGCTGCACGGGAAAACCGCTGCGGCGATCGCGCGCGTGGAATACGGCGCGCCGGAGGATGTGTGCGAGGCCATCGCCTGCCACACCACCGGAAAACACGGCATGACGCTGCTGGATAAAATCCTTTATCTGGCGGATTACATTGAGGAAACCCGCGATTTTCCCGGGGTCGAAAAAGCAAGGGAGCTTGCCAGGCTCAGCCTGGACCGCGCGCTGCTTTACTGCTACGACCAAACGCTGACCGAGCTGATCGCGCGGGGCAAGCTGATCCACAGCGATACCATCGGCGCCTACAACGATATGATCTACCATGGTATCCGCTGGCGGGAGTGACAGGAGTAAACTGGAGGCAGGAATCGTTTGAAACTTTTTGGAGGAAGCGGCGGCCACAGCGGTAAACCTAGCCGCGCGAAAAAGAAAAAGACGGCGCAGTATGCGGCGCCTATCGCGGACGAAAAGCCGCAGGCCGCCAAAACCGCGCCCAAACCGACGGGCAAAAAAGGCGGCAGGACAAAAAAGCCGCTCACCAAAGGGCAGAAGCGGAAGCGGGTCATCGTCACGGTGGCGGTGGTGCTTGCGCTGCTGGCCAGCGTGGCCGCGGCCGCAGCGATCCTTGTCCGTCCGCCGAAGGGCAATGACCCTACGATCAAGGACAAGGAGAACGGCGATAAGATCGACGTCAACAGCCTGCTCAATTCGGGCACGCGCATTGACGATGTGGTCACTTTTGTGGTCGGCGCGGTGGACGAGGACGAAACACGGACCGACGCGCTCATGGTCGTCACCATGGATACCAATAAAAAGACAATTAACGTCATGAATATCCCGCGCGACACCATGTGCAACAACAGTGCCACAGGCGCGAGCCGCAAGATCAACGCGGCCTATGCCATCGGCGGCATCGAGCAGACCAAGAAAGAGATCGAACGGCTGCTGGGCTTCCGGCCGGACTATTATGTGATTGTCAACTTTGACGGCATCGCGGCTATTGTGGACGCGATCGGCGGCGTTGAGTATGAGGTGCCGTTCCGCATGGAGTACGACGACCCCTCGCAAGACCTCCACATTGACCTGTATGCGGGCAACCAGACGCTGAACGGTGATCAGGTCGTGCAGTTCCTGCGCTGGCGCCATAATAACGACTACTCCGTACAATACCCCAACGGCGACGAGGGCCGTGTGGAAAACCAGCAGAAATTCCTCAAGGAGCTGGCCAACCAGGTCTTCCAGCTGAAAAATATCACCAAGATTCCGAGTATCGCGGATGCGGTGTTCCAGAACGTCAAAACTGACCTGACCGCGGGCAACCTGCTCTGGATGGGCATGCAGGCGCTCAAGATCAAAAACGACAGCATCCAGTTCTTCACCCTGCCCGGCTATGGGCAGATGAGTACGGCGGGAAGCTCGACCGCGTATTCGTTCTTTTTCCCGTATTATCAGGAGACGCTCGATCTGGTCAACCAGTATTTCAACCCATATGAAGAGGATATCACGGCGCTCGACATGGTAAGCGGTCCGGAAAGCTATTCGGGCGGCGGCTATGACGATACGGATCCGTATGAAAATTACGTCTGGGGCGACACCGCCTCCAGCGATGAGCCAAGCGACGATGCCTCCGGCGGCGATGTGTCGGCCGATCCTGAGGTCGGCGGCACGGAGGGAGACAACAGCGACGCCGGCGGCGGCACGACCACGGGACCGGATACCGGCGGCACAACGACTGACCCGAACGCTGGCGGTACCGGCGGCAGCACGACCGATCCGAACGGCGGCACGACGACCGACCCGAACACTGGCGGCTCCGGTGGCGGAAGCGGCGGCACAACCACTGATCCGAACGGCGGTACCGGCGACGGTACGACGACTAGCCCGAGCGGCGGTGCAAGCGGCGGCGGTACGACCGACCCGGGCGGCTCCTCCGGCGGGGGAGAATCCTCGGGCGGCGAAACGACGCCTCTGCCAGGCGATCCTGAGGCATAATTTATTGAGTAAAAGGAGTTTGCAAATTGACTGCACAACAGACGGTAAAGGCGATCTGCGAAGCCCTGATCGAGAAAAAAGGGCAGGATATCCAGGTGCTCCAGGTCGAGCGCCTGACCGAGCTGACCGAGTACTTTGTCATTTGCTCGGCAAGCTCTACCACACAGGTCAAGGCCTTGGCGGACAACGTGGAGTGGCACCTGAAATACGACCACGAGACCCTGGTCCACCATACGGAAGGCTATGAATCCGCGCAGTGGATGCTGCTGGATTACGGCTGCGTGGTCCTGCATGTGTTCATGCCGGAGGCGCGCAAGTTCTATAATCTGGAGAACCTGTGGAAGGACGGAACGCCGGTGCCGCTGGGCGACCTTGGCGTGGAAGAAAAGTAAAAACGGGATGCGGCGGGTGAAGAACGGTGTCCGCCGCGTTGCCGCGTCTAAAATAAACCATTCACTTTAGGGGGAGAATCCGTTGAAGTACGATCATAAACAAGTCGAAAAAAAGTGGCAGGACATCTGGGACGAGGCGCACTGCTTCGAGGCTGAGAACGGCAGCGACAAGGAGAAGTTTTACGCGCTCGTCGAGTTTCCGTACCCGTCGGGACAGGGGCTGCATGTAGGCCATCCGCGTTCCTATACCGCGCTGGATATCGTCGCGCGCAAAAAGCGCATGCAGGGATACAACGTCCTTTACCCGATGGGATGGGATGCGTTCGGCCTGCCGACCGAGAATTACGCGATCAAAAACCACGTTCATCCGGCTGAGGTGACCAAAAACAACATCGCCCGCTTTAAGGGACAGCTCAGGGCGCTCGGCTTGTCGTTCGACTGGTCGCGCGAGATTAATACCACCGACCCGAATTACTACAAGTGGACCCAGTGGATCTTTCTGCAGCTTTTCAAGAAGGGCCTAGCGTACAAGAAGGAAATGAGCGTCAACTGGTGTACCTCCTGCAAGTGCGTGCTGGCAAACGAGGAGGTCGTCAACGGCGTGTGCGAGCGCTGCGGCAGCGAGGTCGTCCACAAGACCAAGAGCCAGTGGATGCTTGCCATCACCAAGTATGCGCAGCGCCTGATCGACGATTTGGACGACGTGGACTTCATCGATCGCGTCAAGGTGCAGCAGAAAAACTGGATCGGCCGTTCGACCGGCGCGGAGGTCGATTTCAAGACCACCGAGGGTGATACGCTGACCGTTTACACCACCCGTCCGGACACCCTGTTCGGAGCGACCTATATGGTTATCTCGCCCGAGCATCCGGCGGTCGAAAAGTGGGCGGGCAAGCTGGCCAATATCGACGAGATCCATGCCTACCGCGAGGAGGCTGCCCGCAAGTCGGACTTCGAGCGAACCGAGCTGAACAAGGACAAGACCGGCGTTAAGCTCGACGGCGTGGCGGCGGTCAATCCGGTGAATGGCCGCGAGATCCCGATCTTCGTGTCGGATTACGTTCTGATGGGCTACGGCACGGGCGCGATCATGGCTGTGCCGGCGCATGACGACCGCGACTGGGAATTTGCCAAAAAGTTCGGCTGTGAGATCATCGAGGTGGTTTCCGGCGGCGAGAATGTGCAGAAGGCTGCTTTTACCGCCAAGGACGAAACCGGTATCCTGGTCAATTCGGAGTTCCTCAACGGAAAGACGGTCAAGGACGCCATTCCGGCGATGATCGCTTGGCTGGAGGAAAAGGGTATCGGCCGCGCCAAGGTGCAGTATAAGCTGCGCGACTGGGTGTTCTCCCGCCAGCGCTACTGGGGCGAGCCTATCCCGCTGGTACACTGTGACAAGTGCGGATGGGTGGCGATCCCGGAGGAGCAGCTGCCGCTTGAGCTGCCCAACGTACACACCTACGAGCCGACCGACAACGGCGAGTCCCCGCTCGCGCACATGACCGACTGGGTCAACACCACCTGCCCGTGCTGCGGCGGCCCCGCTAAGCGCGAGACCGACACCATGCCCCAGTGGGCGGGTTCGTCCTGGTACTTCCTGCGCTATATGGACCCGCACAACGACAAGGCGCTCGCGTCTAAGGAAGCGCTCGAATACTGGTCCCCAGTGGACTGGTACAACGGCGGCATGGAGCACACCACGCTCCACCTGTTGTACAGCCGCTTCTGGCACAAGTTCCTCTATGACATCGGTGTGGTGCCAACCAAGGAGCCATATGCCAAGCGTACCAGCCATGGCATGATCCTGGGCGAAAACGGCGAGAAGATGTCCAAGAGCCGCGGCAACGTCGTTAATCCGGACGAAATTGTAGAGACCTACGGCGCGGACACCATGCGCCTGTACGAAATGTTTATCGGCGACTTTGAGAAGGCCGCGCCGTGGAGCCCTAAGTCGATCAAGGGCTGCCGCCGTTTCCTCGAGCGCGTATGGGCGCTGGTGGAAAAGGTGCAGGAGGGCGATGCCTACTCCAAGCAGCACGAGGTACTCATGCACCGCACGATCAACAAGGTCGGTGACGACGCGGACAACCTCAAGGCCAATACCGCGATCGCGGCGCTGATGACCATGCTCAACGAATTCTACGACAAAGGCGTCAATAAGGCGGAGTATATGACGTTCCTGACCCTGCTCAACCCCTTTGCGCCGCATATCACCGAGGAATTGTGGCAGCAGATGGGCGGAAAGGGCCTGCTCTCCATTGCGCCGTGGCCGCAGTACGACGAGGCCAAGACGGTCGAGGACACGGTCGAGATGGCGGTGCAGGTCAACGGCAAGCTCAAGTGTACCATCAAACTGCCGGTCGACTGCGACAAGCAGGCGGCGATCGACGCCGCGCTGGCCGAGGAAAAGGTGCAGCACGCGGTCGAGGGTAAGCAGATGGTCAAGCAGATCGTCGTGCCGGGTAAAATCGTCAATCTGGTTGTCCGCTGAACTTTGCTGTTGACACGGACGGTAAAAACAGATATAATATTCTTACGGTTTTTTGTGCTCTGGCGCAGGAGACCGTGCAAAGTGTCCCTCCATAGGGGGACGCGCGGAGGGAGGGAAAACTGTGTCGGAGATCCGCATTAAGGAAAACGAGTCTATTGACAGCGCGCTGCGCCGTTTTAAGCGTTCGTGCGCCAAAGCGGGTACGCTTTCCGAGCTCCGCAAGCGTGAGCATTATGAAAGCCCGAGCGTCAAGCGCCGCAAGAAGTCTGAGGCCGCGCGCGCGAAGAAGAAAAAGTTCAGATAAGATCGGTTAAAGCGCGTTTTCGATCGAACAAAACGTTCCTGAGGGCTTCGGCTGAGGGACGTTCGCAGAAAGATGCCGCAGGAGGTATAACCTCCTGCGGCATCTTTCTGTCTGTAGCCGATGGGCGAAGTTTACAGTTCTTTCAAAGATTCTACAAACTTTAGACATATCGATCGGGTATTCTATTATCAGAGCAAGGGACCCCCCTTTTGACATATACTTCTTCATGGGAAGATAATAAAAATCTGTTCGGCCCTGTGGGACGGAATACCGCGCAGGCTCCCGGACAGTCCACAAACAAGAGGCGGTACCGCCCATTATTATAAAAACGCGCTTTGCAGAGGCAAAGCGCGTTTTTGGTGTGTGCTTATGATAGCGGCGGTTCAAGCCGCCCAGACTGTATAGCAGCGATATTGCGTGCTATGCAATCGCGCGGCCAGTCCCACCAACGGAGCGAAAACAGGGCAGACACCGTGCCGTCATCGAACCTTTGTCGAATGACCCTGGCGGGGACGCCTCCGACAATGGAATACGGGGGCACATCCCTTGTGACTACAGCGCGTGTACCGATTACCGCGCCGTCTCCAATCATAACGCCAGAGAGGAGTACCGTCTCATAGCCAATCCACACGTCGTTTCCGACAATGATACCACCCCCGGTTGTACCAGGCATCGGCTACATTGGACTTGTCGAGACCCCATTCCTCAAAAAACAGCGGGAAGGAATAGGCTGCGAGTGAGCGCGTATGGTTGGTGCTGGCGAGCAGAAAACGGGTTCCGCAGGCAATGGAGTAGTATTTGCCGATTATCAAACGGTCGTGGTTGATGGGATACTGGTACAGCACGTTGTTCCGCCTGAACAGGCGGGGGTCGTTTACAAAATCGTTATATATGGTATAGTCGCCGGCTATAATGCCAGGGCGGGTGGAGACGTTTTTTAGATAGACTATTTGATTGTCACCCGTGCGGGGATAAATGCGAGGTTCCGGAATAGTCATAAAATATCCTCTTGTTAAATGCGATTGAGCAGACTATTCCGGACAGGGCATTCCCGCGCAGTCTGATAGGAGATGGCCGCTGCTTTCGAAAAAACAAGACAGTGCAGGTATATGATTCGCGGGCGGGTTGTCGAAACAGACGGATTTTGTGTCTGATGCAGGCGGTGTGCATGGGTAGATGCAGAAAAGTGATTGAAAAAATCCTGAAAACAGCGTATACTATATTAGTTATGGAATTTAATGAGCCTTAATACAGGAGTTAGGAACGTATATGAGCAAAGCAAAACCGTCTTACGGTAATGAAAGCATTTCCTCGCTCAAGGGCGCGGACCGCGTCCGTAAGCGCCCAGGCGTGATTTTCGGGTCGGATGGTCTGGAGGGCTGTGAGCACGCGGTGTTCGAGATCCTCTCCAACTCGATTGACGAAGCGCGCGAGGGCTATGGCAGCGAGATCGTCACCACCCGATACGCGGATGGCTCGATCGAGGTCGCGGACCACGGCCGCGGCATTCCAGTGGAGTGGAATGAAAGCGAGCAACGGTATAACTGGGAGCTGGTGTTCTGCGAGCTGTACGCGGGCGGCAAATACAAGAACGACACTGGGGAGAACTACGAGTTTTCGCTCGGCCTTAACGGCCTGGGTACCTGCGCGACCCAGTACTCTTCGGAATATATGGATGTGACGGTCGTCCGCGACGGGTTCGAGTACACCCTGCATTTTGAAAAGGGCGAAAACAAAACCGGCACCAGAGAGGGCTTTGTCAAATCGCCCACGACCAGCAAAAAGACTGGCACCACCATCCGCTGGAAGCCCGACCTCGAGGTGTTCACGGATATCAACATTCCGGTGGAGTATTATCTGGATACGCTCAAGCGGCAGGCGGTGGTCAACAGCCATGTGAAATTTGTGCTGAAAAACCAGTCCGGCGGCAAGTTCGAAACCACCGAGTTTTTGTACCAGAACGGCATTGTGGATTATGTGACCGAGCTTGCGGGCGAGAACCCGCTGACCTCAGTGCAGTTCCTCGAAAGCGAGCGCCGCGGCCGTGACCGCGCGGACAAACCGGAATACAAGGTCAAGCTGTCGTGTGCGTTCTGCTTCTCGTCCGCGGTGTCGCAGATCGAGTATTACCACAACTCGTCCTGGCTGGAGCACGGCGGCGCGCCGGACAAGGCGGTACGCTCGGCGTTTGTCTCCGCAATCGATGCCTACCTTAAGCAGAACGGCAAATATAACAAATCCGAAAGCAAGGTCACGTTCCAGGACGTGATGGACAGCCTGGTGCTGGTGACCAACTGCTTTTCCACCCAGACCTCGTACGAGAACCAGACCAAAAAGGCCATTACCAACAAGTTCATCCAGGAGGCGATGACCGATTTCCTCAAGCAGGGGCTGGAAATCTACTTCATCGAGAACAAGGCCGAGGCGGACAAGATCGCCGAGCAGATTCTGATTAACAAGCGCAGCCGTGAGCAGGCGGAAAAGGCGCGCCTGAACATTAAAAAGAAGCTGTCCGGCAATATCGATCTCGCTAACCGCGTGCAGAAATTCGTGGACTGCCGCACCAAGGACGTGACGCGCCGCGAGCTGTACATCGTGGAGGGCGACTCTGCGCTCGGTTCGGTCAAGCAGGGGCGGGACAGTGAGTTCCAGGCCATCATGCCCGTGCGCGGCAAAATCTTAAACTGCCTGAAGGCGGATTACGACAAGATCTTCAAAAACGATATCATCACTGACCTTTTGAAGGTACTCGGCTGCGGCGTGGAGGTGCGCGGCAAGGCCAGCCGCGACCTGTCCGCGTTCGATCTGGACGCGCTGCGCTGGCGGCGCATCATCATCTGCACGGATGCGGATGTGGACGGCTTCCAGATCCGCACGCTGATCCTGACCATGCTGTACCGGCTGGTGCCGACGCTGATCGAGCAGGGGTATGTATATATTGCGGAGTCCCCGCTGTATGAGATCACGCACAGGGACAAGAGCTATTTCGCGTTCGACGAGAGCGAAAAGGCCGCGATCCTAAAAAAACTGGAGGGCAAAAAGGTGCTTATCCAGCGCTCCAAGGGTCTGGGCGAGAACGAGGCCGACATGATGTGGGAGACCACCATGAATCCCGAGACCCGCCGCCTGATCCGCATTACGCCGGACGAAGCACAGGCGACCAGCGAGATGTTCGACCTGCTGCTGGGCGATAACCTGTCTGGCCGCAAGGAGTATATCGCGGAGAACGGGGCGCAGTATTTGGAGCTGGCGGATATTTCGTAACAAAAGGGGAGCAGGGGGGTAGTGATGGGACGTTTTCCGCAGATGGATGGGCTGCGCGCGGCCGTGGCCATGGCTGTTGTAATGCTCCATACAACGGCGGGGGCGGCCGGATGGCCGGAGGTTTGCTGCAATCAGCTTGCGCGGTTTTCCGTGCCGCTTTTTCTGATGCTTTCCGGCCTCGAATATGCAAAAGTGTACGCGTAAGGTGGGCGAATGTATACGGGGAAGGGTACACTCGGCTTGGAAACGGCTGAAGCGGGTTCTGCCCGCGTACCTCGTCTGGTCGGCGGCTTATCTGCTGCTTGAAGCGGTTGCCGGCGTTTCCTATCTCGCCGACAGTATGATTCCTCCCGTGGACGGTGTTCTATGTGGGCGGGGCGCTGTTCCGGCGGCAGGTGGAGAGGGGGATGCCGCGGCTTTCCCTTTGTGTATGGCTGGGACGGCGAGCGCTGCCGCCGTACTGGGGACGGCAAAGCTGCAGCCCGTTGTGCGTGCGCTTTCGCTCCGGCCGGATATTACGGCATATGCCTTTACCTCTTTTCTGCTGCTGTGGGCGCTGTGCAGCCTGCCGCGGGATGTTCCGCGGCACGCCCGCGCAGTTAGCCGGTTATCCTTTGGACTTTATCTGTCGCATCTGCTGGTACTGCGCCTGTGGATAGAATGGACGACGCGTCGGCCAAAGGTGATGTACCTGCGGTTTGGGCAGCTTTGGCTGCTGGTGTTCGCCGGCGGGCTGCTGATTGCATCCGTGCTGGCCATTCTGCCGCACGGTAGTCTGCTGGGCGGCGCGCCGTGTAAAAATACGAAACAAACGGAGGGCCAGAATGGCGAAAAAACCTGAGATAAAACAATATAAGGAGCATCCCTCGGTGGACCAGCGCATCACGGACACGCTGCGCGAAAACTACATGCCGTACGCAATGAGTGTTATCGTCTCGCGAGCGATACCGGAAATCGACGGCTTCAAGCCCTCGCACCGCAAGCTGCTGTACACCATGTACAAGATGGGGCTGCTGAACGGCAACCGTACCAAGTCGGCCAATATCGTCGGCTCGACCATGAAGCTCAACCCGCACGGCGATGCGGCGATCTACGAGACCATGGTGCGCCTGACGCGCGGCAACGAGGCGCTGCTGACCCCGTTCGTGGACAGCAAGGGCAACTTCGGCAAGGTGTATTCGCGCGATATGGCCTACGCCGCGCCGCGTTATACCGAGGCTAAGCTGGATGCGTTCTGCGCTGAGCTGTTCCGCGATATTGATACGGACGCGGTCGATTTCATGGACAACTATGACGGCACGATGCAGGAGCCGACGCTGCTGCCGACCACCTTCCCCAATATCCTGGTATCGGCCAATACGGGCATCGCGGTCGGTATGGCTTCGAATTTCTGCGGTTTTAACTTGGGCGAGGTGTGCCGCACCACGATCGCGTATATCAAGGATCCCGCGCACGACCTGCTCTCCACCCTGCCCGCTCCCGATTTTTCGACCGGCGGCGAACTGATTTACGATGAAGCCGAGATGCGTGCGATTTACGAGACCGGCCGCGGCTCGTTCAAGGTGCGCGCCAGGTGGGCGCATAACAAAAAGGAGAACCTGATCGAGATCACCGAGATCCCCTATACGACGACCATTGAGGCGATTATCGACAAGATTGCCGAGCTGGTCAAGTCCGGCAAGGTGCGCGAGATTGCGGACGTGCGCGATGAGACCGACCTTTCCGGCTTAAAGATCGCCATTGACCTCAAGCGCGGCGCCGATCCGGACAAACTGATGGTGCGGCTGATGAAAATGACCCCGCTGATGGACAGCTTTTCCTGTAACTTTAATGTGCTGATCGGCGGCATGCCTCGCGTGCTGGGTGTGCGCGAACTGCTGGACGAGTGGACGGCCTGGCGTACCGAATGCGTTCGCCGCCGCGTGTTCTTCGACCTGAACAAGAAAAAGGACAAGCTGCACCTGCTGCACGGCCTGCAGAGGATCCTGCTCGACATCGACAAGGCGATCCAGATCATCCGCGAGACCGAGGAGGACGCCGAGGTTATTCCCAATCTGATGATCGGCTTCGGCATCGATCAGCTCCAGGCCGAGTTCATTGCAGATATCCGCCTGCGCAACATCAACAAGGAATATATCCTCAAACGAACGCAGGAGACCGAGGCGCTCGAAAAAGAAATCGCCAGGCTCGAGGAGATCGTAGGTTCCAATGCCAAGATCCGGAATATTATCGTCAAGGAACTGGAGCAGGTTATCAAGAAATATCCATCCGAGAGGAAGACCAGCCTTGTGACCGCAGGGGCGGTGCAGGAGTTCGATGCGGAGGACCATATCGAGGACTACCCCGTGCTACTGTTCCTGACGCGCGAAGGGTATTTCAAGAAGATCACGCCGCAGTCCTGGCGCATGTCGCAGGAGCATAAGCTCAAGGAGGGCGACGAGGTGGCCTGGCAGGCCGAGGCGACCAACAAAGCGGAGATTATCTTCTTCACCAATTTGCAGCAGGCGTATAAGGCGCGGCTGTATGACTTTGACGACTGCAAGGCCTCCGTGCTGGGCGATTATCTGGCCGCCAAGCTGGACATGGAGGACGGTGAAGCACCGGTGTATGCCCTGTTGCCGGGCGACTACAAGGGCAGCATGGTCGTCGTTTTCCAGAACGGCAAGGCCGCGCGCTTCTCGCTCGAGTCGTTCGAGACCAAGACCAACCGCCGCCGCCTGACAGGTGCGTATTCGGGCAAGTCACCCGCAGTGGCGTTCTTCCATCCGGTCGACGAGGAAACCGAAATCACCATGTTTTCCACCGCGAACCGTGCGCTGACGTTCCGCGCGGGCATGCTGGATATCAAGACCAGCCGCTCGACGCAGGGCGTGCAGGCGATGGTGCTGCGCGGCAAGCACACCATTACGCGCGCTTGTCGCATGGAGGATGCGGGCCTGACCGACAACGGCCGCTACCGCTGCCGCAGCATCCCGTCCATTGGCGCGCTGCTGACCGACGAGGATTTGCCGGAGCAGCAACTTAAGCTGTAAGTCTTTATCGTCCGAAAAACCGGACAGAGGGAGAGTTATGAATATTTTAGACGTGATGACCGCGAACGAAGGCTACTGCGCGCGGCATACCGATACGCCGCTTGCGCTGCAGGACCGCGCCAAGCTGCTGTGCTGGCAGTACAACCAGACTCGGCCGGACGAGGGGGAGCGCCGTGCGGCGCTGCTGCGCGAGCTGTTCGGAGACTGCCATCCGCTGACGTTTATCGAACCGTCGTTCCGCTGCGATTATGGCTTTAATATCCATACCCACGGTTTGACCGTCATCAACTATAATTGTGTTATTTTAGACACCTCGCCCGTACACATCGGCGAAAATGCGTTTATTGCCCCCGGGGTCTGCATCGCCTGCGCGGGGCATGCAGTGGACGCGGCGCAGCGTGCGGCCGGTATCGGCACCTCGCGCCCCATCACGATCGGGCCGGACGTGTGGATTGGCGCGAACGCCACGATCTGCGGTGGTGTGACGATTGGCGCGGGCAGCGTGATCGGCGCGGGCAGCGTAGTGACGCGCGATGTGCCGGCGGGCGTGATTGCGGCGGGCAGTCCATGCCGTGTGCTGCGGCCGGTCACCGAGGCGGATCGGGTGGAACCGCTTCGACTGTGAGCGACGCTTGCGTTTTGCTTTCGCACTGTGCTATAATAAACTTCACAAGAAAGGGGAGGTTTCCTGATGATCAATCAGAGCATGGCCGCGCTGGGAAACAACCGTTCGACCATCCGCGAGCTTTTTGAATATGGAAACAGCCGCGCCGCAGTCGTGGGGCGGGAAAACGTATTTGATTTTTCAATTGGCAACCCAAATGTACCCGCGCCCGACGCGGTGCGCCGGGCGATTCTGGAAGAGACGGCGGGTGATCCGGTCGCCTTGCATGGGTATACCTCCGCGCAGGGCGCGGCGGATGTGCGCAGGACGTTGGCCGACGACTTGAACCGCCGGTTTGGAACCGACTATACGGGTGACTGCCTGTATCTGACTGCGGGGGCGGCGGCGGCGCTGTCATGCGCGTTCCAGGCGATCGCTTGCCCAGGGGATGAGTTTATCGTGCTGGCGCCGTATTTTCCGGAATATAAAATGTTTATTGAAAGCGGTGCGGGGGCGAAATGTGTGGTCGTCCCGCCGGCTGTTCAGGATTTCCAGATCGATTTTGCCGCGCTTGCGCAGGCGTTGAATGCGCGTACCAAAGCGATCGTGATCAACTCGCCCAATAATCCGTCAGGCGCGGTGTATTCCGAGCAGACCATTCGGCGGCTGGCCGGCCTGCTGGCTGAAAAGGAGGAGCAATACGGACATCCGATCTATCTGGTGTCGGATGAGCCCTATCGGGAGATTATTTACGATGGGATCGAAGCGCCGTTCGTCCCACAGTACTATGAGAATACGATCGTCTGCTATTCCTACTCCAAGTCGCTCTCCCTGCCGGGCGAGCGCATCGGCTATGTGCTGGTTCCGCCGCAGGCGGCGGACAGCGCCGACCTGTATGCTGCTGTATGCGGCGCGGGACGCGCGCTGGGCTATGTGTGCGCGCCCAGTCTGTTCCAGCGTGTAGCGGCGCGCTGTGCGGGCCAGACAAGCGATATTACGGTCTACCAAACCAACCGCGATCTGCTTTATAACGGCCTTACGGAAATGGGCTACCGCTGTGTCAAGCCGCAGGGAGCGTTTTACCTGTTCCCGCAGACTCTGGAGCCGGATGACCGTGCGTTCTGTGAGCGGGCGAAGAAATATGATTTGCTGGTTGTGCCGGGGACGGATTTCGGCGCGCCGGGGCATATGCGTATCTCTTACTGCGTGCAGACCGAGACGATCCGCCGCGCGCTTCCGCTGTTCAAAAAACTGGCGGAAGAGTATGGGTGCAAATGAATTATGTAAATTCTACAATAAAGAATTATTTACATTGTGCAAAATGCGAATATAGATTGTGGAGTTCATACAAAAATATTGTTTGCATATTGTATAATATTCATAAAAACTGACGCTTGTTTTTTGTTGCTACTCCCTGTATGATAATAGCGGAGGCCGGAAGAGGGCCGCCGATATTGACAGGAGAGGAGTGATCCGCAGGATGAAATGCTTTTTTAACAATCTGGTAGCAGTCCGCACGATGGAACTGGATACCAACCGGATGAAGCCGGCTGCCCGTCAAGCGCGCCGCACTGCCAAGTAATCGCAATGAAAAATGGCAGCGCGACTGCCGGGGAGCTTGGAAATGAAAAGGAAAGACAGCAGGTAAAAGGCCTTCCGCATGGTTGACGGAAGGCCTTTTTTGCGCCGCTATCCGGAGCGTTTGCCGACAGGAAGAAACTCTGTGCGGAGACGGAAAAATTCCGTGCGTTCGCCGCGCGTTGCCGGTCGGATTTGCTTTTTGCCGCAGTCAGGGCAGGCGGCTTCCCGTTGACTGCCGTAGAACAGATAGTGGCAGTACTTGGTTTGACAGGCATAAATCATAGCACTCACCTCTCCTTGTGTATAGGATAGCAGCAAAGCTGTCCCATAAAACTCCCTTGCTTGCGGGAGCTTGAAAAAAATGCTATACTGTGCTTACGACAATGAGGAGGAAAGACAGAAATGACGGAACAAAAAGGTTCGCTGGTGCGTCAATTATACATGCCTGCGGTATTGTGTACCGCACTCTGGGGCAGCGCGGCGCCATGTATCAAGGCCGGCTATGGATTGTTCGGCATCCAGGCCGGTCAGTCGTTTTCCCAGCTCGTGTTTGCCGGCTGGCGGTTTGCGCTGGCGGGCCTGCTGGTCCTGCTGGTTGCAAAGTGCAAAAAGCACAGGATCATCCCACGCAGGGAGGAATGGCGGCCGATCCTGTGGATCAGCCTGTTCCAGAGCATGATCCAATACATATGCTACTATATCGGCCTGTCGATGACGACCGGACTGAAAGGTTCGGTGTTATCCGGTACGCAGACTTTTTTTGCGCTCATTTTCGCGCATCTGTTCCTGCGGAACGATAAGCTGAACCGGCAGAAGTCAATCGGCTGCCTGTGTGGTCTGGCGGGGGTGCTGGTGCTCGGCATGGGAGGCTTGAACGGCTTTAACCTGTCGGGGGACGGGCTGGTGCTGCTGTCCGCGGTTTCGTCGGGCGCGGGCGCGCTGGTGTCCCGCATTTTCACGCCCGGCCGCGACCCCATGCTGCTGACCGGCTGGCAGTTGTTCCTCGGCGGATTGGTGCTTTACGGTATCGGCGCTGCCGGCGGCGGCCGGCTGGGAACGGTCAGCCTGCCGGGCGTTTTGCTGCTGGGATATATGGTGGTGCTGTCCGCAGCCGCGTTTACGATCTGGACCGCCTTGCTGGGCAAATTCCCCATCGGCAAGGTCAGTCTGTTCGGGTTCCTGATTCCGGTGTTTGGCGCGCTGTTTTCGGCGGTTGTGCTGGCGGAGGATGTGTTTACACTGCGCAATCTCACGGCGCTGGCGCTGGTCAGCGGAGGCATTGCGATCGCAAACTATGTGCGGACGGATAAAACGGGTGCGGGGCAGGCAGAATAAAGAGAAAAAGGGATTTTCAACATGATTTTTAGCTCGGCGGTCTTTTTGTTCATCTTTCTGCCCGTTGTATTTTTGCTCGACCGTCTGTTCCGCGGCACAAAAGCGAAAAACGCGCTTCTGCTGGCCTCAAGCCTGATTTTCTATGCGTTCGGACAACTGAGATATCTGCCGCTGTTGCTGTTGTCGGTTGCGCTCAATTACGGCTGCGGCCTGCTCGCTGCGGGAAAACGGCCGCGGTTGGGCGTGTGGCTCGCGGCCGCCGGCGGGATCGGCATGCTGGCGGTGTTCAAGTACGCGGACTTTTTGATAGGGACCGGTAACCGCCTGCTGGGGCTGTCCCTCCCGCTGACGGGGATTGCGCTGCCGGTCGGAATTTCGTTTTTTACCTTCCAGGGGCTTTCTTATGTGATCGATGTGTATCGTGACCGGACTGCCGTCTCCCGATCCTTTGTGAAGGTGCTGCTCTATATTTCGTTTTTTCCGCAGCTGATCGCCGGTCCGATCGTCAAGTATCACGACATTGAAAAAGAGATCGACGAGCGCCGCACAACGACGGAAGAGGCCGCGCTCGGCATCCGGCGTTTTATTTGCGGTCTGGCCAAAAAGCTGCTGGTCGCCAACACTATGGGACGGATGGCGGACGCGGTGTTTGCCCTGCCGGCGGGGGAGATCGGCATGCTTGCTGCCTGGATGGGCGCGCTTTGTTATACGCTGCAGATTTATTTTGATTTTTCCGGCTACAGCGATATGGCGATTGGCATGGGCCGGATGTTCGGCTTTCACTTTCAGGAAAATTTTCAGTATCCATATGCCGCTACCACGGTCAAGGAATTCTGGCGCCGGTGGCACATCTCGTTGTCCACCTGGTTCCGCGACTATCTGTATATCCCGCTGGGCGGGAATCGGAAAGGGCGGGGACGCACTTGGGCCAACCGTTTCATCGTTTTTTTCGCGACAGGGCTGTGGCATGGCGCGAGCTGGAATTTCGTATTGTGGGGGCTGTGGCACGGCTGCTTTTCCGTGCTGGAGGACAGCGGTGCGCTGCCGGTCGGCCGGCTACGCGGCAGGTTCCTCGGGCGAGTGTATACCCTGCTGGTCGTGGTGCTGGGCTTTACTCTGTTCCGCGCGGATACATTGGGGCAGGCGGGCGCGATGCTTGCGGCCATGTTTACAGGAGCCGGACTGAACTGGACTGGGACCGCGACTGTATGCTCATTATTGGATCCGGCGTTTCTGTTGACCTTGGTTGTGGCGCTGTTCCTGTCGTTTCCGGCAGCAAAATGTATCAAAATGAAATGGGAAGCGCCGGCCTTTGTCGGGGCGATTGTATTGCTGGTGCTGTGCATGTTTGACCTTTCGGCGGGTACGTTCAACCCGTTCATCTATTTCCGTTTTTAAGGAGGCTGGCATGAAATACCGGATTTTTACAGCGGCGTTCGTGCTGCTCTGTCTGCTCCCAGCGGCCGGCATGCTGTTTTTGCCGCCGACCCAGGCGGCGGGGAATGAAAGGCTGGCGCCAGCGCCGCACCTGAAACAGGAGGATGGGAGCTGGAACACGGAGTTTCTGGGCGACGTGACCGATTATGTGGCCGATCACTTTGCCCTGCGTCAGGAGCTGGTGACCGCGAACGCGTTGCTGCGTACTAAACTACTGGCCAGCTCGCCGGCGGAGGATGTCATTTATGGCAGCGACGGCTGGCTGTATTATGCACAGACGCTGGACGATTACCAGAACCATGCGACGCTGAACGCGCAGGAGCTTGAGCAGATCGCGCGGACCGTTGCGGAGATGCAGGCGTTTTGTCAGGCGCGCGGCGCGCGGTTTTTGTTTACCATTGCGCCCAATAAGAATTCACTGTATCCTGCGCATATGCCTTCGCGCTATTTGGTGAGCGATTCCCAGGGAAATTATGAGCGGCTCCGGCCGCTTCTGGAAGAATACGGCGTACAGTACGCCGATTTGTTTACGTTTTTTGCAAAACAGGAGGAGGTCCTGTATTTGCGGACGGATTCCCACTGGAGCAATCGCGGCGCAGCGCTTGCGCATGATTTTTTGATGCAGTCGCTTGGCCTGCCATATACCTGCTTTGGACAGGCGGCGTACCGCATGGCAAACACCCATCGCGGCGACTTATATGATATGCTGTATCCCAAGGGGACAGCCCTGGAAGAGCAACAGCAGTATCAAACGACGTTTTCCTATGTCAATGAGCCGCGCACAGCGGAGGATATTTTGATACAGACGACGAGCGGGAACGCACAAAACGGGCGTCTGCTGCTGTGCCGCGATTCGTTTGGCAACGCGTTGCACCCATTCCTGGCCGAGGATTTTTCCGAAGCGGTCATCACGCGGCAGATGCCGTACCCGTTGACGCAAGTGCAGGCGGGCGACACGGTGATTGTGGAGATTGTGGAGCGCAATTTACCCAACCTGCTCAAATACCCGCCTGATTTGGGGAACAACCAGGCAGCGGATTCCGTCGAATGAAATAAAGAAACCGTAGGAGGACCCTTACATGAAACAGAGAATAACAGCGATGCTTCTGGCGCTCGCCCTGTGCGGCAGCTTGGCAGCCTGTGGCAATGCGGAAGATACCGGCCGCGCAGAACAGCAGGAAGAGAACCAGACAGTGGATACCATGAAGCCGGACGCCCAGCCGGAGACGGAGCAGCAGGAGGACGAGGACAAGCCCTCTACGGATGCGCCGCAGACAGAGGAAGTGCCGGAAAAGCAGCCGGCTGCGCCCGGTGGCGCTTCCTCTGGCGGCGGAAGCAATACGTCTAATCCGCCGGCGGCCAGCGGAAGCACGGGCGGAAGCACGCCGGCCACACCGCCGGCCTCGACCCCGTCCCCTGCGCCGCAACCCGAGCCGGAACCGGCGCCCGAACCCTCCAAACCGACCGCCGCGCAAGCATCGGGCTATGTAGGCTCGTCCGCTTCCGCAATGGAAAGCGCCCTCGGCTCGCCCAGTTCCAAGACCTATTCGCCGAGCTGCATGGGTGAGGGTGAAGACGGTATTTGGACCTATGACGGGTTCACGGTCTATACCTACCGCGAAAACGGTTCGGAAACCGTCGAGGCGGTACAGTAAAAGAGCAAGCCCCGTTCCGTGGTATCCCACGGAACGGGGCTTTTGTAAAATGGTTGACACGATGGAGCGTGTGGATTATAATATAGATACTAAATTACTGATTTACTAAAGAGGATGCGATATGAAAATACCAACGACACTGAAGCATAAGCCGGTCGTTACCGTGGAGAATTATGAAAATGTAGATGGGCGTGCGGCCTATCACAGCGACGCAAAAGGGCTGTCCCTTGGGCTGGCGCAGTGGAACGACCGCGGCCGTGTGGATATTTCGGCAAAGGTTTGGCGTTATACCGGGGAAAAATGGTCGCGCCAGTCCGAGGAACTCCCGTTGCACCGCGTACTCGATCTGGCCATCCTGATCTGCCGCGCGCGCGGCTATTTTGCGGATGCCTACCGCTTTCCCAAGCTGTATGATGAAGCCGCGCCGCAGATTGATCGGATTGGTGTGCAGGGCGATGCGATGACCGTTTCGGTCTGCACGGAAAATCCTATGATAGACGAGGATATCAGGCTGTTCTCAGAAGCCCTTTCGCGTGATGATGAAATGCTTGCGGAGCGGCTCCATCTTCTGAGCAATTTGCTGCAGGAAATGGGATATGGGCGGCGCAGTCGGGAATAAAAAGAGGGGAATGAAAGCGATGGCTTTCATTCCCCTCTTTCCTGCAGGCTGCGCACCGGACGGCAGGGGTTGCCAACGGCCAACACACCGGCAGGGATATCTCGATTAACGACGCTGCCCGCGCCGATCACCGTGTTATCGCCGACCGTCACGCCGGGGAGGACGCAGACGTTCCCTCCGATCCAGACGTTACTGCCGACTCGGATGGGCTTGGCATATTCAAGCTCCGCATTGCGCTGGGCAACATCAAAAGGATGCGCCGCGGTATAAAAGCCGCAGTTGGGGGCGATAAAGACATGCTCGCCAAAAACGACGGGCGCGGCGTCCAGGATCACAAGGTTGTGGTTGGCATAGAAGTGTTCCCCCACATGGATATGAAAGCCGTAATCACAGAAAAAGGATGGCTCGATCAGGACGTGCGTGCCGCAGGAGCCGAGCAAACCACGCAGCAGCGCGTCGCGTTGGTCGGCCGCAGAGGGCGGCAGGGAATTGTACTGGACGCATTGCTCCTTGGCAGCGTTCCGCGCGGCAAGAAGCGCTGCCTCGCTGGGGTCATACAAAGCGCCGGAAATCATTTTTTCCCGCTCAGTCATAGGGGGTTCCTCCTGTTTTTATAGGCTAATTCTGGTGGCGTACCAGTTCGTAGTCGTCTCCGGAACGGTAATAGGGACAGGCGCGCCCTTCGCGCATGACATGGTAGAATTCATCCTCGTCCAGATACGCTTCACAGACATATTCCTCCAGTTCATCGTCATACAGGTTGTACGCGCAGTCGTCGCAGCGTCCGGTCATAGCAGATCACCTCTTTTTTCTGTTAACAGAATATCATAAATGGGATAAAAGTTCAAATGGGTGCTTTTTATTTTGGGGACGATATGCTATGATGGAACAGGAAAACTATTTGGGAGCGTGAATCTCTATGAAGCTGTATACCTATCAAAAAGACAATGACGGCGTCGACCGCATCGGCGTGGGCTGCACCGGCTGGCCGGGGCTGCTTTGGCCGGTCGAAGCGTTCGGCCTGTCGTTTGCAGATATGAACGACCTGATCCGGCGCGCAACACCGGCGCAGCTTTCCCGCATGGCGGATGCGGAACAGGCGACCGAGGGGGCGGCGGTGCGGCTGGACAGCGTGCGGCTGCGCGCGCCGATACCGCATCCGGAGCAGGATGTACTGTGCTTGGGCATCAATTACGCGGACCACGCGGTCGAATCGGCGCGGTTCCATGAGGATGCTTTTCTGGTCAACCGCAAAAAAGCGGTCTATTTCAGCAAGCGCACTTATGAGGCGACCGGCTGCGGCGACCCAATCCCCTCCTATGAGGGATTGGTGGACAGTCTGGACTATGAGGCCGAGCTGGGCGTCATCATCGGCAGGGACTGCAAAAACGTTAGCGAGGCGGAGGCCGCACAGTATATCTTCGGCTATACGGTAGTGAACGACGTATCCGCGCGCAACCTACAGACCGCGCATAACCAGTGGTATTTCGGCAAGTCGCTGGATGGCTTCACACCGATGGGGCCGTGCATCCTGACCGCAGACGAGGTGGCGTTCCCGCCCGCGCTGGCGATCTCCTCGACCGTCAACGGTGAGAAGCGGCAGAACAGCAATACGGACCATCTGATCCACTCGGTCGCGGAGATCATCGCTGAGCTGACGCGCGGCATCACGCTGCGCGCGGGTACGATCATTGCCACCGGCACGCCGGCCGGCGTGGGTATGGGCTTCACGCCGCCGCAGTTTTTGAAGAAAGGCGACGTCGTCACCTGTGAGATCGAGGGCATCGGCGCGCTCACCAATACGGTGGAATAAAAACGGACATATACAAAGGGACCTTCCAAAGCGGGAAGGTCCCTTTTGCTTTGCGCCAAACGCCGGAAACCGCGGGGGAAATTTTGTGGAATGCGGACAGGCAATAGAAAAAGCGGAGTTTTTTAGCGGTTATGGCAAAGGAGAAACTGCTAAAAAAGCAAAATATTTTGCTAAGCCGAAACGGATAAGAACAAATTGATAGAAATACCGACAATACCCTGTGGTGAAAAGGCAGGGGTTACGGTTCAATATAGACAGAACAAAAAAGGAGGCGGATGCGAATGCATCGAATAGCGACCTTTGTCGAAAAGCTACCGGCGCACCCCAACGCGGAATATTATAAAGTCTACCCGCGTTCCGTGCGGCAATACCCGGGCGGTACGGCGTTCATGGCGGCGGACGAGCAGGGCTGTGATAAGCTGTATTCCTGCGGGGAAAAGGCTCCGTTCGAGGGGCTTCGGCGGGAAGCCGGAGGGACCGTTTTTTATGAATGTGAACTGAGCGCCCATAATGCCGCGGTGCTACGGGAGCTGTTCCCGTTCTGCGGGCCACAGAAAGTGCTTTCCCGAAAATGCACTTTCGGCACCGGCGACCGGCTGGGGCTGGCGACGCCCGGCCATATCGCGGCTGTCAGAAAATATGATGCCACGCCTGTTCTGGCACAGCAGTCCATGCGGGAGCTGTCGCTGACCGGCCGCACCTTCCGCGATGTAATCGATGATGTGACGTTTTATGTATTCCGAGAGGGCTATACCGGCGGCTACGGCGCGGACGGGGACCATCTGAAAACGATGGAAGAGATCGAAGCGGCGATCGGGAGCGGCTGCACGATGATTACCCTGGACCTGAGCGAGCATATACATCGTCCGGAGGAAAACCGCGGAGACGTGGATGACGCGGTAAAGGCGTACTATTTGGACCGTGCCTTTCCACTGGAGGGCGGTTATGAAATCCGCTTCAGCGAGCGGGAGCTGCGGGATGCAGTAACGATCTACGGGGAAGCGCTTGCCTTTGCGTCACAGGCCGCGCAGCGCTTTTTTAATCAGGAGGATGCGCCGGCGGAGCTTGAGATTTCGATCGATGAAACCATATTGCCGACAACACCGCAGCAGCATTTTTTCGTCGCTAATGAGCTTGTGAGAAAAGGCGTTCGTTTTGCCACCATCGCACCGCGCTTCACAGGGGAATTCCAAAAGGGAATCGACTATATGGGGGATCTGGCGCGGTTTGAAGAGGAGCTGAAGATCCATGTGGCGATCGCAAAAACCTACGGGTATAAGCTGTCTGTACATTCCGGAAGTGATAAATTCTCCATTTTCCCCTATGTGGGGCGCTGGACAGAGGGGAATTTCCATATCAAAACATCCGGCACCAGTTGGCTTGAGGCGATGAAGCTGACCGCGATGCAGGCGCCAGCGCTGTACCGCCAGATACATAAATATGCGCTGACGGTTTTTGAAAAAGCGCGCGCCTATTATCACGTCAGTGCGGACCCTGCGGCGCTGCCGGAGGTGGATCTTGTTCCGGAGGAACTGCTGCCCAAGCTGTTTGAGGAGGATAATTGTCGGCAGCTCATTCATATCACCTATGGCTATATCCTGCGGCATCCGGTATTTGGAAGCCTGCTTCGGCAGCTGTGGAAAAAGGAAACAGGCCGCTACACGGCCCTGATTGAACAGCATATGACACGCCATTTGGAATATCTGTCCGTGCCGTATACAGGGGAGTGATACCATGACAAATCAAAGCGTTCTGATGACCGCGCCGGGAGAAATCCAAATCGTTGAGGCGCCCATGCCGGTCAGGAAAGAAGGGGAAGCGCTGCTCGAGCTGCTCTACGGCGGCCTGTGCGGCAGCGATCTGGGCGCGTATCGGGGAACCTATGCCTATGCCAAATATCCAAACGTGCCAGGGCATGAGTTTTCCGCGAAGGTCGTGGAGATCGGAGAAAATGAGGCGGGGCTGCGGTCAGGCGATATCGTAACCGCAAATCCGTATTTCAACTGCGGGACGTGTTATTCCTGCAGGCGGGGACTGGTGAACTGCTGTGTGGATAATCAGACGATGGGCGTACAGCGCGCCGGCGCTTATTCGCGCTTTATCACGATGCCGGTCGAGCGGCTCTATCCGGTGGGGAAACTGGAGCCCAAGCTCGCAGCACTGGTGGAACCGTTTGCGATCGGATACCACGGCGTGCAGCAGGCGATGATACAGCCGGATGACCGCGTGCTGGTGGTAGGCGCCGGAACGATCGGCATTTTTACCATGCTGGCGGCAAAGCAGAAAGGCGCCAGGGTATACATCACCGATGTGGCTGAGGAAAAGCTGCGGATCGCGCAAAAAATGGGCGCGGATGGCGTTCTCCTGAACGACTCGCCGGAGCATTTTGCAGAGCAGGCGGCGCAGATCACACAGGGGGATGGTTTTGACGGCGCGCTCGAGGCGGTCGGCATGCCTGAAACGCTACAGCTCTGTCTGGACCATGCCGCGCACGGCGGGCATGTTGTGGTGATCGGTATTTCCAAACGGCACCTTGACCTGGATTCTAATATCATTCAGAAAAAAGAACTGATGATCCGCGGCTCGCGCAATGCACAAAAGCAGGATTTCCTGGATTTGATCGCATGGGTCACCGAGAATCAGCAGGCAGTCGCCCCCATGATTACCGACCTGTATCCGTTTACACAGGCGGCGGACGCGTTCCGCGAATTTGCGGCAGGGGCCGCCACCAAGCTCAAGGTAATGCTTCAGTTTTAATTTGTGGCAACACAAGAAAATAAAAAGGAGATGTAAGAATGAGGTACAAGAGAATTCTATCAATGGGTCTGGCAGCGGCGATGGCGGCGGGAATGCTGACAGGCTGCAGCAGCTCCGCGCAGGAAAACACCGGAAATGCGGCTTCCGGCGCGGGCGATAGCGCGGCGGAGCAGGTTGTGATCCAGTTGGGCTATGAGAACAATCCGGGCGAAGCGATCGACTTGGGGTGTAACGAATGGGCGCGGCTGGTAGAGGAGAAGAGTGGAGGCACCATGAAAATCGAGGTGTTCCCGTCCAGCCAGCTTGGCGCAAAGGTCGATTTGATCGACCAGATGCTGGCCGGAGCTCCGGTCATTACCCTGGCGGATGGTGCGTTCTATGCCGACCGCGGCGTGCCGGATTTCGGCATCCTTTTTGGGCCATATCTGTTCAGCGATTGGGAGGAGTGCTGGACGCTGACGGAGAGCGATCTCTATGCAGATCTGTGCAGTGACCTGGAGGAGCAGGGGCTAAAAATCCTTACCTCGAACTGGATTTACGGCGACCGTCACATTCTGTCCAAAAAGCCGATCCGCTCTCTGGCGGACCTGAAGGGCATGAAGATCCGTGTGCCGAGTAACGATATCCAGGTGGAGGGCATGCAGGTGCTGGGTGCGAACCCGACTCCCATGGCGCTGGGCGATGTGTATACCGCGCTGCAGCAGGGTACGATCGATGGCTTTGAACAGCCGATCACGGTTATCTATGCAGGCAAATATTACGAGGCCGCGAAGTATCTGACGCTGACCGAGCATGTGAAAAACAATACCACCTGGATTTGCGGCACGGACTTCTTCAATAGCCTGACCGCAGAGCAGCAGCAGATCCTGATCGAATGCGGAGAAGAGGCGGGCATTTACAACAATGAGCAGTATTTCCAGCAGGAGGAAGAAGCGCTGAATGCGCTGAAGGAAGCTGGCGTGGAGGTTATCGAGATAGATAAAGATGAGTTCCGCGAGGCAGCGCAATCGTTCTATCAGCTGGATAAGTTTACGTCCGTATGGTCGGACGGCCTGTATGACAGGGTTAAGGAGGCTATGGGAGCTTAACTTTTGCGGGGCCTAAGAATTCTTAGGCCCCTTCAATCTGAAAGGAGGAAAACAGATGAAAAACAAAGGCAGGCTGCTGGAGCGTCTTTTGAATCTGGATTTTGTCTTGAGCGGCGCGGCGTTTATCCTGCTGGTGCTGGTGACATTTGTCGGCGTTATCATGCGCTATCTGTTCAACAACCCGTTGACCTGGCAGGAGGAGATGCAGCTCAGCCTGATTATTTGGGTCGTGTTTTTCGGCGCCAGCGCGGCATTTCGTACAGGCGGCCATGTTGCTATCGAAATTATTGTGGACGCCATGCCCAAGCGGCTGCGGTTCGTCATTGAGGTACTGGGCTACCTTGTGACCTGTGTGGTTTTGATTTATCTGCTCAGGAGCAGCATTGATCTGGTCATGCAGATGGTGACAACCGGCCGCACCACCAACATACTGCGTATCCCGCAGCAATTTGTTTACGGCGCGTTTCCGGCGGGCTGTGTCCTGATGATTATCAACTATACCTATAGTATGTACCACTCCCACCTAAAGCGTAAGGATGCGGAAAAGGAGGAAGAAGTATGAGTATCAATCCTGTGGCAGCGGCCTCTATCATCATGCTGGTGCTGCTGTTCCTCAAGGTACCGGTATTCGCCTCGGTATTCGCCGCCGCGGCCGCTTATTTCTTTCTGATGCCGGATCTGCCGCAACAGATTGTTGTGCAGCGTATGCTAGCCGGTGCGGAGAGCATCCCGATGCTTGCGATCCCGTTTTTTGTGTGCGCGGGTACGTTTATGAACTATTCCGGCGTTACAGCGCGCGTCATGCAGTTCTGTGAGGTGCTGACGGGGCGGATGACGGGCGGCTTGGCGCAGGTAAACGTATTGCTGTCCACTCTGATGGGGGGGCTTTCGGGCTCCAACCTGGCGGACGCGGCGATGGAGGCCAAGATGTTGGTGCCGGAAATGGAAAAGCGCGGCTTTTCCAAGGAATTCTCGTCGGTCGTAACCGCGTGCTCGGCCATGATTACGCCGCTGATCCCGCCCGGCATTGCGATGATCGTTTACGGCTCGATCGCGAACGTTTCAATCGGCAACTTGTTTATCGCCGGTATCGGCCCCGGGCTGCTGCTGTGTGTGACGATGATGCTTCTGGTATCCATCATTTCCCACAAGCGAAACTACAAGCCGCTCCGCACAGAGCGGATGAAAGCGTCGGACTTCATGCGCGCGCTCAAAGAGGCGGCGCTGCCGCTCTGCTTGCCGATCATTATTATCGGCGGTATCCGCCTGGGTATTTTTACACCTACCGAGGCAGGCACCGTTGCGATCGTTTACTCGCTGCTGCTCGGCGTGATTTATCATGAGCTGACGATGGACAGCTTCATAAAAGGTATGAAAGAAACGATCATCACGACCTCCGGCATCATGCTGATCATCTGTGCGGCAAACGCATTTGCGTGGGTACTGACCCGAGAGCGTATTCCGCAGATGATTACGGAACTGATCGTCGGCCTGATCGACAACAAATACATCTTCCTGATCGCGGTAAATATTTTCCTGCTGATCGTCGGCATGTTTATCGAGGGAACCGCGGCGATGATCGTACTGGTCCCGCTGCTGGCGCCGATTGCGGCGGCCTACGGCATCCATGAGATCCAGTTCGCCATGACGGTTATCTTCAATATGGCAGTCGGCTGCATTACCCCGCCGATGGGTACGCTGATGTTCGTTACCTGCGGCATTACAAAATGCAAGATTAAAAATTTTATCATAGAGGCAAGACCATTTTATGTTCTGCTGCTGGTGTGCCTGATGCTGCTGACATTCGTCCCGATTTTCTCGGTCGGCGTCCTGCAGTTATTCGGACTGGCATAAGGGGGAATCGGTTTTGGAAACGCTATGCTATCAAACCCTGCCGGACCAGAACGCATTCATACTGCGGACTGGAACGGAACGCTTTTTACAGTTTGGCGAAGGGAATTTCCTGCGCGGCTTTGTAGATTATTTTATCGACTGCGCTAATGAGCGCATGGGGTTGGACAACAAGGTGATTGTTGTCCAACCGATCAAGAGCGGGCTGGCGGACGTGATCAACCGACAGGACGGCCTGTACCACCTTTATCTGCGGGGCGGCGAGCCGTCGGCGCCCCAAGTGCAGAGCCGGCTGGTCAGTTCAATCAGCCGGGCGATCGACCCCTACCGTGATTTTGAAGCGTTCCTTGCCTGCGCGGAGCAGCCGGAACTGCGTTTTATTGTTTCCAACACGACCGAAGCGGGGATATCCTGCCGTACGGAGGACCGGCTGGAGGACTGCCCGGCAGCTTCCTTCCCCGGCAAGCTGACGCAATTGCTGTGGAAGCGGTATCAATGCTTTGGCCAACAAAAGGGCAAGGGGTTCATTGTTCTTTCCTGCGAGCTGATCGACCACAACGGACAGGAACTGAAAAAATGCGTGCAAACTTATGCGGGGCGCTGGGGACTGCCGGAAGACTTCCTCAACTGGCTGGAGGAGGAAAATGTGTTCTGCGATACGCTGGTCGACCGCATCATAACCGGCTATCCGAAGGAGGATGCGGAGCGCCTGAATCAGGAAAACGGTGTGGAGGACCGCCTGCTGGATACCGGCGAGCCTTTCGCGTTCTGGGCGATCCAGGGTCCGGAATGGATGAAGCAGGAGCTTCCGTTTGAACAGGCCGGACTGCCGGTGGTGATCGTCCCCGATTCATCGTATTATAAAAAGCGCAAGGTGCGCATCCTGAACGGCGCGCAGACCGGCATCTCATTGGCGGCATACCTAATGGGCAGCGACATCAGCCTGGACTATATGGCCTGCCCGCTGTGCGTCCGCTTTGTCCGCCGGATGATATACGACGAAATCATCCCATATTTGCAGTTGGACGACGCGGATATGCGCGCCTTTGCCGATCAGGTGATGGTGCGCCTGAATAACCCCTTTATCCAGCATAGCCTGCTGGCAATCTCACTCAATTCGGTTTCCAAGTGGAAGGCAAGGGTTTGGCCGAGCCTGCTGGCCTATTGGGAGCAGAATGGGGAGCTGCCGGTCTGCACGGTGTTCTCTCTGGCCGCGCTGCTCGAATTTTACCATCTGCACTCCAAAAACGCACAGGGCTACTACGGCGCGCGCGAGGGGATCCCCTATCCGGTCAGAGATGACCAGGATGTTCTGGAATTTTTCTGGGAACACCGAGAGGATACGCCGGAAAAGCTGGTGCGGTTCTGCGGGGAAACGGTGTTTCCAGAAATCGGCGGCATACCGAAACTGGCGGAACAACTGGCAGGGCTGCTTGCGGATATACGGCAGCAGGGGATCCGCACGGTATTTGACACGCTGATGGATGAATAATTTTGCTGACCTCTTTTTCTTTTCTTCACTTTTCAAAACGCCGCAGGGGTGACCCTGCGGCGTTTTGGCCGTTATGCCTGCGGCTGTCCGGCCGTCTGGTTATTTTTGTATTGACGGGGCGTTTGACCGGTTATTTTTTTGAAGATTTTGGTGAAATAGTTCTGGTCGGAAAAACCTGTCATTTCCGCAATTTTTGCCATGGAATAATGGCTGGTCTGGATATATTCGCAGGCGTGTATAATGCGCTGCCGGTTGAGGAAATCGTTAAAGGAGATGCCCATTTCCCGCTTGAACAATTCGCTCAGATAGGTGCGGTTGAGGAAAACGTGGGCGGCAAGCTGATCGAGCGACAGCTTTTCCATATAATGCGCATCAATATACTGCAGGCAGCTCAGTACGGAGGGGGACAGCTTTTTGCGGTTGGATACCGCCAGCTTCAGGAAATAGCTGATGAATGCAGCGGCGGCCTGGGTGAACTCCTCCTTGGTTGGAAGATGAAGGCAGGCGGATAAAAGGCGGTCCAGCCGGTCGAAAACCGTCGTATCGGATTCTACGGACGGACAGGCGGCGATCAGACGGTAGCCGACAACAGTAAAATATTTTTCAATTTCCTTCGGCGCGCAGAAAAGCTGATGGCTTTCTTCAATATACTGGGTAAGCGCGTCGCAGGCCTCCTGAAACTGCTGGTGGGAGAGAGCGTCGGAGATGTCCTTCAGCAATTTCATGGAAAGGAATTGCTTAGGCTCGGAGTCCGAAAGCTGGGCGCTGTCCACAACATTCAGGGAGTAATACTGCTTGAAGTGAAGTGAATCAAGCGCTTTGTTCAGGTTGTCCTGCAACTGGGTGGCCTGCCGGATGTACATTGCGGTCCATGCGGCGACTCTGCAGCCGGCCTGCCGCTCGATGCCGGCGGAAAGCGAGCCGAAATATGAGGAGGAATCGTAAGAATGACTGTATTGCTGCAGGTTGTTGCAAAACACAACGATGATTTCCCGTGTGTAAGCCAGGCATACGGCGTGAAGCCCCTGTTCATTCAATGTCAGGCTGATCATCTGCAGTATATCGGAAATACCGGCCGACGAGGGAAAGGACAGCTTGAGCAGAAAAATTGAAAGGTTCTGCGGGGAAAGCTGTGGGTCGAGTGAGAAAAGGAACGTCTGTGTGCTGGCGTTCGGCTGCGCGAGGAATTCCTGCAGGAGCAGCGACTTGTCCATCAGTTGGCTTCCTTGGGAGGGCATGTTGGACAGTGTGTGCTGAATTTTGAACTGCTGCGCTTTCTGGAGCGCGTTGGCGATATCTTCGGCATTCATTTCCGCTTTCAGGATATAGTCCGTGGCCCCTAGCCGGAGCGCCTGCTTGACATAAGAAAAGTCGTCATACGAACTGAGAATGACAATACATACCGATGGATATAGGCGCTTGACACATTCGCAAAGCTCCAGACCGTTCATAAGCGGCATTTTGATATCGGTAATAATCAGATCCAGGTCAGGGTTTTCCTGAACAAGAGACAAGGCGTCAGCGCCGTTTTCGGCCTGTAGAATTTCGAGCGTTTTTGCGGACTGCTCCAGCAAAAGCGTCATCCATTTGCGGATCAATGTGTCATCGTCCACAACCAAGATCTTCATGGTTAAATCAGTTCCTCCTGACAAGAAATAGCAGGGATATGGACAAGCACGGTGGTGCCGCCCCCCTTTTTGCTGTAAAAGGTGATGCCGTAGGGATGGCCGAAATGCAGCACGATCCGGCTGTGGATATTGATCAGTCCGACGCTGGACCGGAAATCGGACTGTGCCTCATAGAAAGAGAGGACCTTATCCGTTCCGATCCCGTTGTCCGAAATTGCGATCATGATATCCTGCTGGTAGCGCTGGACACGGATGTACAGCTTCCGGTCGCCCTTCTTGGATTTCAGGCCGTGCATCACGGCGTTTTCAACGAGCGGCTGAAGCGTAAGCTTGAGTATTTTGCAATCCAGAAGGCTTGAGTCGACATCCCAGCAAACCTCGAACGGCTTGTCAAAGGAGATTTGCTGGATATCGATATAGCATTGCAGCATCCGCAGTTCGGTCCGGATCGAGCAGAACTCCTCGCTACTGGAGATGGAGTGCCTGAGCAGGGTGATAAAGGAGCAGAGCGTATGGTCAACGGTCTGCTTTTGCTCGGTATAAACGAGAAAGCGGATAGCAGTCAGGGTATTATAGATAAAATGAGGATTGATCTGCGCGTACAGGGATTGCAGTTCAGCCTTACGCTTGCGCCGCTGCTCCTCAATGATGCTCTGCATCAGCGACTCGATTTGATTGAGCATTTCGTTGAATTCACAGGCAAGCAGGCCGATTTCATCCGAGGAGGTGACGCTGACACGCTGGGAGAACGACGACTGCCTGATGCGGTGGATCTCCTGGGTCAAAAGGTTAATAGGGGAGACGAAATGACGTGAAATAATCCAAGTGAAAGCAAAAAGCGCCAGCAAAAATAGGGAGATGACTACAAGATATAAGATACGGAAACTGATATATTCACCGAAAAGATAGCTGGTGGGCAAAAAGGTGACGACCTTCCATTGTGGCTGCGATACGGTGTTATAGGTGATATGATATTTTACATTATCGATCGAGGTTATGTATGAGCCTGCATATTGGGCCCGCGCCTGTGTGGAAATCGGAAAAACATTAAGATTGTTATAGGATACGGAAGAAATGATATTGTTGTATTGATCGAATATCGCGACCGCGCTGTGGGAGGAAAGGCTGGAGCCATACAGCTTGATCAGGTCGCTTTCCAGAAAGCTCATGATCAAAATGCCGTGATTCTCCCAAGTGTCAAAGTTTTTCAAAGCGCGAATGCTGTAAATATAATTGGTCTGCGCGTTACTGTGGATGCGGTTCAGATACTCGTCCCGCACCCACAGCGTTTGCCAGGAGTTCCGCTGCAGGTCCTGATACCACCACCTCTGCTTAATTTCCGTAATGGGAACGGTATGGTCATAAACGCCGTTCCCATATATCCGTCCGTCGTTAGCAACAATGGTGAGGTGCAGGTCTACGTCAGGGATGGAGGTGTTGTACTTCTGTTGGAGCGCAATGATGTCTCTCTGTGCTGCATTGTAACCAAGCTGGTCATAAATAATGCCGTTTTGGAGCGTGTCCTCGATCATAGGATCAAGGAAGTACAAGTTAGAGATGGAATTTATCTGGTTGAAGATCCTGTCCAGTTGTACTGAGGTCTGGTTGGACTGCTCCAGACACATACGGTCGATGGACTTTTGTATGGCATAGCTCTGATAAAGCGTCAGCGGCGGCAGGAAGATCAGCAGGGGGATAATCGTTGTCAGAGTAAGCCAGTAGAAAAGCTTTTGCCGCAGAGACAGATTCCTCATAGACAAGTGGTTTCTCATAATAAAGCTCCAAAGATGGACAAGGGGTTTTCTTCATTATAGCAATTTTGTGGAATAAGTTTTGGAATATCAAAAAGAACCAGAATATTTTACTAAAAGAGCGAAATATTATAATAAAATAATCGGGATTGCGCCAATATGATATAAATTGACAGACAGTTTTCAAAAACGCGGTTTAGGCGGCCGAATGGGGGATGGAAATGCGTCGGTTACGGTTTGGCAGGCTTGCGGCGGCAGTCCTGATGGTTGCGGCGTCTTTGCTGCCGACAGTATATTTGGATAAAAAATACGAGCTGGGCGCGCAGACAATTCGGGTAAAGCCATACGAAAAACGGGATGATACGCCATATATCAAGATCGGCGTATATGCATCGCTGACAGGATATGCCTCGCTGCTTGGCCGCATGGGGCAACAGGGGATCCGGCTGGCGGTCGAGGACATCAACGGAAGCGGTGGGGTTGACGGAAAAGAGATCCGCCTGATCGAATATGACGACCAGTCCGATAGCGAGGCCGCGGTCACGGCGGTTCGGAAGATGATAGAGGAAGATCGCGTGGATGCCATTATTGGTTCCCATACGAGCGGGAATATCCTGCAAACCACCGAGCTGACCGAACAGGCTCATGTGGTGCAGATCGGGTTGGGGACAAGCTTTGTCTGGACCGGAGTGGGAAACAAATACCTGTTCCGCTCCACAGCAAGCTCGAAGTATTTTGATGAGTTGCTGTTAAGCGCGATGGAGCGTCAGGGAGCGAAGCGGATCGGTATTTTATATTCAGAGACCGATTATGCGGAGAGCGGCGCCAAGCATATGGAAGCGCTGATTGAAGATTGCCCGCAAATGGAGCTGGTATGGCTGAAAAAGCATAAGATTGACGAAAACGATTATTCTACAATGTTTATGCGGCTGAATCATATGAATATCGATTCGCTCATCCTGTACACAAGCAGCGAAACCGCCAGCCTTCAGATCCGCCAGCTGCGCCAGGCCGGTTTCCAGGGCGCGGTGTATGCGCCGGAGAGCTTTGCAAACAGTGAAGTGCGCCGTTCGGCGGGAGATGCGGCGGAGGGCGTGGTATACGCCTGCGGGTACTCCATTCCGGATTCGCCTATTGAAGCGGTTACGCCGGAGGAGAGGACCTTTTTGGAAAAATTTATCCAACGCTACGGTACAATGCCGGTGGCGGAAGCGGCCTACCGCGGCTACGACGCGATGATGCTGTTAGCGGAGGCGATGCGGCGCGCGGACACGCTGGAAAGCGAGGATATTCGGGACGCGCTGGTCAGCATAAAAGGATATAAGGGAATTGGCGGGATTTTTGACTTCACGGATGGTTCGGGAGATGGTATCCAAACCGCGCGTCTGTTCCGGATAGTCAATGGAAAACCAGCCCTCTTCACGATACAGAAATAAATACCTGTTAATCGCAAGGCATAAAAAAACGCCCGCCGTACTTACGGCGGGCGAAGAGAAATCCGCGGCTACAGGCTGGGATCGATGATGAATTTGCCCAGGCTGCGCTCCTGCGGGCTGCCAAGGATGTCGGCAAGCCGGTCCAGTCCGCAGACGGCATGCACCATACTGGTCACATCCAAACGGCCGGAATCGATCAGATCAAGCGCGCGGCGCTGCGTATAGGGATTGATATAGGACGCTTTGAGGACGATTTCCTTTTGAAAAACGGTAAAAGGCTTAACCGCGATCGCTTCATCCGGCCTGGTCAGGCCGAACATCATTACGACTGCCTTGGGGCCGGCCAGTTCAATGGCCTGCTCGATGGTGGCCGGCCGGCCGACGCATTCGATAACCGTGTTCAGACAGAGCATGCCGTGCGCGGCGAGTGCTGTCGGCACGTCCTCGTGCAGCGGATCGATGCAGACATCCGTGCCAAGCGCTTTACCGACCGCGCGTTTACCTTCGACCGGCTCCAGCAGCGCGATACGCGACGCGCCCGCAAGCCTTGCCAGCTGCACCATAATCAGGCCGATCATTCCGCCGCCGATCACGGCGACATGGCTGCCGGGTCGGATCTCGCACATATCCATGCCGTGCAGACAGCAGGCGACCGGTTCGGTCATTGCGCCCTGTTGGAACGAAGTACCGTCTCCGAGCGGGTAAACCTGCTTTTCGTTGACTGCGCAGTATTCCGCGAAAGCGCCGTCCACAGTGGTGCCGTAGCCGGTCATGTGCGTGCAGTAATGCGCCATACCGTCGCGGCAGAATTCGCATGCCCCGCAATAGTAATTGGGATCGACGCACACGCGGTCCCCTTTGCGGTAGCGCGTGACCGCGCTGCCGGTATCCGCGATAACGCCGGAGAATTCGTGTCCCAGAACCGTGGGGGGATGGGTTTCGGCCGCGCCCTTGTCCCCTTCGAAAATATGCACATCCGTACCGCAGACGCCGCATGCCTTGACTTGGATCAGCACATCGTGCGCGCCGACGGCGGGGATGGGACGGTTCTCTATCCGGATATCATGCCTGCCGTAAAAAACTGCGCTTTTCATAACAGCTTCCTCCTCTGCAATCCGATTGTTTGGATGGTTCTATCCCTATGATACCAGCCTGCGTGGCGCAATACAATATGCACCGCGCGGGTTTTCTGTTTTCCTGCTGGGAAACGCATGGTTCAATGCGCGGGACGAGGGCAGCCCCGTCTGCCGGCGGACACGAAAAGCGGGCGGCAGTCAAAAAAATACCGCGCGGATCAGCCGGTTCGGCCGACCCGCGCGGTACCGATTGGAGGGAGACTTGTGGTTACAGGGCCAATCCCTCCACCCAGGATTTTAGCTCGGACTCGGACAGACGGCCGTTGAGCAGGCGCCCGTTGACGATTTTGGTATCAGCGGCCACGCTGCTTCGCAGGCTGTCCGCAGTCCGGCCAAGGCCGCTGCCGCCCGAGGTGGCAAACAGGATGATGGTCTTGCCCGAAAAATCGTAGCTTTCCAAAAAGCTGTTGATAATGGTGGGCGCGATATACCACCAGATAGGGAAGCCGACAAAAATAACGTCATACGCTTCGATGGGTGCGTCCGTGTCGGCAAGCGCCGGACGGGAGGCGCTGTCCTGCATTTCGACAGAGCTGCGGGAGCGCTTATTGGTCCAGTCCAGATCGGCGCGCGTATAAGGCACGGCGGGTTTGATCTCGTAAAGGTCCGCGCCAATCGCTCCGGCCAGCGACTTCGCAGCTTTCGCGGTCACGCCGCTGGCGGAAAAATAAGATACCAATGCTTTTTTCATGGTCAAGTCCTCCTCATTCAGTCAGTGATTTTCCAAGCGCATAGGCCAGCTTGGGGAAACGGCTGCTTTGGGTCATGGATACGGTGCCGCAGCCAGTACCCAGGAGCATGCCTTGGTCGTTGAAATGTAAATACCTGCACAAGGTCTGGTAATGGCCGGCAAGGTCCTGCATCGTCCAGTCGTTGCTGTCCCAAGCCGCTGCGATCAGCGCCGTTTTCAGATGCTTTGCCGACAGCTCGTCGTTGAAGCTGTAAAAGCGGTCGATCGCTGTTTTGAGCTGGGCGGACATGCCGAAATAATAGAGCGGCGTGACAAATACCACCATATCGGAAGCAAGGATTCGGCGCCGCAGCTCCTCCATGCCATCCTTCTGCACACAGGGGCCGGACATGCCGCAGGCGTCGCAACCCAGGCAGGGGCGAAGGTCCGAGCGCGCCACGTCAAAGACCTGTGTCTGGTGTCCGGCCTCTGTGGCACCGCGTATGAATTCCGCAGCCAACAAATTGGAGGAACCGTGCTTGTGAGGGCTGCTCTCCATCACTAAAATCTTCATGTTTCACACCTCCTCGGATCAATAGGATAATTATCGTAAGGACGGCCTTGGCGCCTTTACGACAATTTTATTATACCGCACCTCTGCAGAAATAGCGAATGCTTGTTTTCTATCGCCAGAAATACATTTGGTGCATGATCGCGCTTGCGGCCGCCCCGCGCCTGTGCTATACTGGACAGGCAGGGGGTGGAAGCGTGGAACTTCGGGCGTTGCGGTACTTTCTGGCCGTGGCCAGGGAAGAAAATATCACCAGGGCGGCGGCGCTGCTCCATATGACCCAGCCGACCCTGTCCCGTCAGTTGATGCAGCTGGAAGAGGAGTTGGGTGTCAAGCTGTTCCGCCGCAGCCAGCACAGGATTATCCTCACCGATGCCGGCGTGCTGCTTCGCCGCCGGGCGCAGGAGATCGTCGGACTGGCAGAGAGGGCCGCGCGGGAGCTGCATCCGGCGGAAGAGGTCTCTGGCGAGATCTCCATAGGGAGCGGCGACCTGAAAAGCATCAGCCTGCTGGCTGATATGCTGGCGGAATTCCATCAGGCGTATCCCCTGGTGCGGTATGTGATCTACAGCGGGAATTCGGACGGTATCAAGGAGCGTATCGAACAGGGGCTTCTGGATATCGGGCTGCTGCTGGAGCCGGTGGAGATCAGCAAATATGAGATCCTGCGGCTGCCGGTGCGGGAGAGCTGGGGGCTGTTGGTGCCGGAGGGTTCGGCGTTTGCAGACAGGAAATGTGTAACACCGAAGGATCTGGTCGGCCAGCGGCTGATCCTGCCCACGCGGGAATTGATGCAGCAAGAGATGCTCCGCTGGTTCGGGCCGTATGCAGAACAGATACAGGTTGTGGCGAGTGGGAACCTGCCGTATAATCAGGCGCAGCTGGCCCGCAAAGGGCTTGGGCTTTATCTTGCGATCGAGCTGGACTGCGCTTACGAAGGGCTACGGATGCTTCCGCTATCGCCGCCGCTGGAATCCAGCACGGTTCTGGCGTGGAAAAAAACAGAATCCTTTTCAGCGGCTACGGCGGCATTCCTTGGGTTTGCTCAAAAATACATAAAACGCATATCTGACCATCCATTATAAGTATTAGACAGGGATCGGCTTTGGCCTTACAATGTAGATGTCCGTTCAGGGCGTCTACATTTTTTTATTTTGAGGGATGGGAAATGACAATCCTGGAGGCGAGCGAACGATATCAGATCCCCCTGGAAATCCTGCGGGAATATGAGCGGTGGGGGCTGTGCGGGGCGGTCAAGCAGGTGATGGGCGAGTGGCAGTATGACGATCAGGATCTGGAACGGCTGAGCCTGATCCTGACCCTGCACGACATCGGCTTTACCTCAGAGGAGGTGGAGACGTACATGCGCCTGCTGCTGGAGCAAAGAGGAACGGGAAAGAAGCGGCTACGGATGCTGGAGCAGAAGCGAAAGGCCGCGCTGGACGAGATCCATTTTCGGGAAAGGCAGGTGGCGCGCATGGACGGCCTGCGGCACCGGCTTTTACAGGAGCAACAATCGACAGAGGAGGCGGAACGATGATTTTGAAAGAAACCTATGCACTGGCCAACGGCGTGGCAATACCCAAGCTGGGGCTGGGGACCTGGTTCATCCCCGACGAGCAGGCGGCGGAAGCGGTAAAAGCGGCGACCGCCTTGGGTTACCGCCATATCGATACCGCGCAGGCTTACGGCAACGAGGCGGGCGTAGGCGAGGGCGTGCGCGCCTGCGGCCTGCCGCGGGAACAGGTGTTCGTCACCAGCAAGGTGGCGGCCGAGGCGAAGGATTACGACAGCGCGGCGAATTCGATCGACGGGTCGCTCGCCAAAATGGGGCTGGACTATATCGATATGATGATCATTCACAGCCCGCAGCCTTGGGCGGATTTCCGCGGCGGGGACTATGCGGAGGGCAATCGGGCGGCCTGGCGCGCGCTGGAGGATGCGTATGCGGCCGGCAAGGTAAAGGCGATCGGCGTATCCAATTTCCTGCCGGACGATCTGGAAAATATCCTGTCGTCCTGCCGGATAAAGCCCATGGTCAACCAGGTTTTGCTCCACATCAGCAACACCGATCGGGCGCTGCTGGACTACTGCAAAAACCAGGGGATATTGGTGGAGGCCTATTCGCCGATCGCCCACGGTGAGGCGCTCAAGAATGAACAGATCACCGCTATGGCGGCAAAGTACGGCGTATCCCCGGCGGCGCTGTGCATCCGCTATGTGCTTGAGCTGGGTACGGTCGCCCTGCCTAAGACAGCGGATCCTGCCCATATGAAAGAGAACGCGGCGGTGGATTTTCTGATCGACCCAGCGGATATGGAAAAGCTGATGCGGCTCCCACCCATCGAGAGCTATGGGGAGTTCAGTTGCTTCCCCGTGTTCAGCGGCAAGTAAAAACAGGAGGGATACCATATGAAAAGCTTGGATCAAAATGCATTTGCAAAGCAGAATATATTTGGCTTGGGCGCGGAGAATACCGCCTATGCCCAGTATTTTATCGGGCAGTCCTTTCTCAACCCGCTGACACGGCCGGAAGACGGGATATTCCTGGGCAACGTCACCTTTGAACCGGGCTGCCGGAATAACTGGCACATCCACCACGCACAAAAGGGCGGCGGTCAGATCCTGCTCTGCACGGCGGGCGAGGGCTGGTATCAGGAAGCGGGCAAGGGGGCGGTCAGCCTGACGCCCGGGACCGTAATTGTCATCCCGCCGGAGATCAAGCACTGGCATGGGGCGAAAAGGGATGCGTGGTTCAGCCATATTGCGATCGAAGTACCCGGCGAGGGATGCAGCAACGAATGGTGCGAGCCGGTGACGGACGAAGAATACGCCGGCCTGTAAAATGTTTGCGGCCTGCGGCGCCGGACTGGATGAAGCGAAAAGGAGAGCGATCGACGATGTCTCGAATGGAAAAAGCGGAACAAGCGATAGCCAAATTGTATGGGGATACGGCTGGCGCGCTGCGGCAGAGCGATCCGGAATTTGCCGCGATCAAGGAGCGACTGATCTACGGCGAAATCTATGCCGAAGAACGGCTGGATGCCGGACTGCGCGAGCTGCTCATTCTGGTGGTGGCGGTCACAAACCAGACGATGCATGAGGTCAGGCGCCATGTCAGAGCGGCGCTCCGGTGCGGCGTACCCCCGCAGCAGATACGGGAGGCGGTCTACCAGTGCGCGCCATACATCGGACTGGGAAAAACCGAAGCGGCGGTAGAGGCGGCCAGCGAAACGCTGGCTGACAGCGGTATTCCACTGCCGCTGCCCAGTGGCTACACGGTGGAGGAGGAAGGGCGGCTGGCGGCCGGCATCGCCGCGCAAAAAGCCATTTTCGGCGGCTCCATCGACGCGATGCGCGCTGCCGCGCCGGACAACCAGAAAAATATACAGGATTATCTTTCCGCCTACTGCTTTGGCGACTTTTATACCCGTGAGGGGCTGGGTCTGCAGGAACGGGAGCTTTTGACCTTCGCCATCCTCTGCGCCCAGGGCGGGTGTGAGCCGCAGGTCAAAGCGCATGTGGGCGGAAACAACGCCGTGGGAAACGGCAAGGAAATCCTGCTGGGCACATTGACGGTGTGCCTGCCGTATATCGGCTTCCCGCGCACGCTCAATGCGCTGGCCTGCGTCAATGAGGTTTTGCCGGAGGAGAAATAAGGAATCATAAGATAAGGACAGCCCTGCCCGTGGACATATGCACAGGCAGGGCTGTTCGCTTGCTTTGAGGGCGGGAAGGCGCAACCCCTATCCGTCTAAAGAATAGGTAATCTTCACATTGCCCTTGCCCATGTCCGATTCCAGGGCGGAGAGGGACCCTTCCAGCCGGCCCAAACGGGTAAAGCTCCAGGAGTTGGTAGAGTAGTAAAGCACGATGTTATTACTCTGATACAGAATAAGGTTCCCGGCCGCAGCGTCGATAGGCTCGTCGCTTTGGGACAGGATGGCGGGCGGCCCGCCCACCTTTTCAAACCCGCCGTAGTCATGAGCCTGTATGGTGAGAGAGCTGCCGTTTTCGGCCAGAAAAGCCGTGAAAGCAGCAGCGTAGGCATTATCCGCCAAGGTCGCGATATAGGTGTGTCCGTTAAATGATACCTGAAGCTGGTCAGCGGCTTGCGCGTCCGCGGCAGGTCCGCCGGCCAGCCGGCGATGTCGTCGGGGGAGACTGTGCCGGAAAAACGCCTGCCCTCCAGCCAGACCGCACCCTCCGTCAGCTCCGGCAGACCCGTGTTGCTGTATGGCACTGCCGCCGGAGGTGCAGAAGCCTGCCACGGTTTTGACGCTCCAGTCGTAGCTTTCCGCGAAGGTGCGCGTGATCTTGGGCGGGATGCCCCACCAGATAGGACACCCCAGCAACACTACATCGTAAGACGCCCAGTTTTCCACGACGCAGCCGCCGGCAAAATCGCGGGACGGGCGGTTTCGTCCTGCTATTCGGTGTTGGTGCGGCAGTCGCTGTTATAATCCAGGTCAGCGGCCGTATAGGGATGTTCTGGCAGGATTTCAAAAAGGTCTGCGTTTAAGGGACTGGGCAATAGTTTCCGCAATTCCGGTGGCGGAGAAATAGGCGACCAGAATCCAGCCGCCCGTTTTGGCACCGGTGTTTCCCTCCGGCGTACTCTGCACGCCGGAATTCTGATCGCTGCCGGATACCGCCGAAGAACCCGCGCCGTTTTCCGGAAGTGGCGCTCCGCCTGAATTGGCGGGGCTGCCGAAGGCCGCGCAGGAAGCGGCCAGAACAAGCGACAGAAAAAAGTTGAAAATACGTTCCATGAGCATATTCTCCTGTTGACAAGGGTGTGCTGTTTCCGCATTTATGTGCGCCGCGCGTGCAAGGCTGGCGCAGCGGTTACAGGCTGGTCAGCACCGGATTGCGCAGGTAGTCATATACCCGACGCACTTCGCTGGGGCGGCGGGGTCCAGCATAAAGTCCCACACATCCAGGTTTTCCGCCCGCCGCTCTCGGTGGATGCTTTTGGGGATGACAGCCACGCCCCGCTGGATATCCCAGCGTAGGATGACCTGTGCCACGCTTTTACCGTGCTTGCAGGCGACTGCCGTCAATACAGGATCGGTGAACATGCCGTGCATGTCCTCGGCAAAGGGCGCCCAGGCCTCGGGCTGCACGCCCGGCTCGGCCATGATGCGCGCAGCTCCTCCTTCCGCTGGAAGTAGGGATGGCGCTCGATCTGGTTGACCATGGGCCGAGTATCCGCATTCCAGCACAGGTCCATCAGCAGGGCGGCGTCAAAGTTGCACACGCCGCTGGCCCGCACCTTTCCGGTATGGTATAGCTCCTCCATAGCGCGCCGCGCGCCGTAGTAATCGCCGAAGGGAATGTGGATGAGGTACAGGTCCAGATAGTCCAGCCCCAGCTTCTGTAGAGACTCGGCAAACGCCGCTTTGGTCTTTTCAAAAGCCTATCTGGTGAATGTACGCCTTGGGGGTGACGAACAGCTCCTACCGCGGATCGCCGCGCCCACCGCCTGTTCGTTTTGGTATGAGCTGGCGGTGTCAATGCGCCGGTAGCCCGCGCCGAGCGCGGGCTGTACGGTCCGGAGGCATCCCTCCCTGTCGGTGACCTGCAAGCCCCCGAAACCTTCCAGTAGCATGGTCACGCCGTTGTACAGTTTGACGGTTTGCATGCGGATGCAAGAGGCATGCGGTGCAAAAGCGGCGCCGCTTACGTCCAACATGATGACGCCGCATATAAAGCAAAATTTCTGTAAAAGAGAGATTGGTATGCGATTGCTTGGTTGACATTCTGATGTTGATATATCATGACATTTAGTGTATAATACATGACATTGCTAAGGGGAGGTATCACAAATGGCTGTTAGTTATGATAATCTCTGGAAATTACTGATAGATAAAAAACTCAAGCGGACCGATTTGAAGCAGTTGTGTGGAATCAGCAGTAACGTTCTTGCCAAGCTGGGCAAAAATGAGCCGGTATCTATTGATTCGCTTGAAAAGATTTGCTTATCCTTAAACTGCCATATTGAAGAAATCATGCAAATAGTGGAGGATAATAAGTGATGGAGCACTTTATTAAGTGTGGAGATACATTGGATTTGATTCAATCGGTTCCCAAGAATTCAATCGATTTACTTGTTACATCACCTCCTTATTGGGCAAAGCGTGTTTATAATGGCGAGGGCGAAATCGGTTCTGAAAAAACACCGGAAGCATATGTTGCTCGCCTTGCGGATTTTTTTGATGAGTTGAAGCCATATCTGAAAGACGAAGCAAATGTTTTTATCAATATAGGGGACACATTCTTTGGTTCTGGAGCAGGAGCATGGAAGAAATACCTTGATGGAGAAGGAAATGTTACGGAAGTACAGAAGGAACGAAAAGAAAAGTTTTTTACAACTAAGCCGCTTCAGCCCAAAATCAGGCAAAACGGAAAACTATATCAAAACAAACAGCTTTTGCTGATACCGTCACGGTTTGCCATTGAAATGCAAGAGCACGGCTGGCTCCTGAGAGATGACATTATTTGGCACAAGCCGAACCGTATACCTGCAAGTGTTACCGATAGATTCAATAACACATATGAGCATGTTTTTCATTTCACACTAAAGAAGAAATACTTTTTTGATCTTGACGCTGTAAAGGTTTTAGGACAAAACGGCAAAATGAAAAATCCAGGAGATGTATGGTCGATCAACACGCAGCCCCTGAATGGAGATCATACTGCAACTTTTCCAGAGAGCTTGGTTGAACAGATTGTAAAATGCGGTTCTCCGGCCGGCGGAACGGTTTTTGATCCGTTCCTTGGAACTGGCACAACATGGGTGGTATGTGAACGATTAGGAAGAAAATGTATTGGCTTTGAAATCAACGAAGGATACTTCAATTTTGCGAGCCAAAGATTTAGGGAGGCAAAAGGCAAGCAGTAATGGCTGATTATATTGAAATAAATAGCGAACGACTTTGTGACTGCAAAAAAGGGTATCTCTCCTGTGTTGAAGCAAGAGAATGGATGAAAAACCAGATTGGGGTATGGAATTTTAATTATGAACCTCGCGATGTTCGGGATAAAACAGTACACCCTGCCGTGTTTCCGATCGGCCTTGCAACAAGAGTAATAGAACAATTTACCCATAAAGGGGAACTCGTTTTAGATCCCTTCTGCGGTTCGGGAACAACACTTGTTGCAGCACAGGACCTTGAAAGAAACTGTATTGGAATTGACCTGAAGCAAGAATACGTTGATTTGTCAAATAGTCGTGTTGACAATGAAAAAAACGGCAATCCGTGCAAGCAAATTGCTGTCTGCAGAGATGCAAGAACGCTTTCTGAGGTGGTCAGGCCCAAGACAGTCAAGCTATCACTCACATCCCCGCCGTATGCCAATATTTTAAATAGAGAAAGAAAAAACAAGAGCAGACGCGGTGATTTAAGAGAAAATAAACAATATCTCAAGGTGGAGCAGTACAGCCAGGACGAACGAGACTTGGGAACGCTCTCTGCTGAACAGTTTGAAACGGCGATTTGCGAAATTTATTCATCAATGAAGTCTGTCTTTTCGGAAAAGGCCCATGCTCTGATTAATATTACAGACGCATGGATTGATGGAAAAAGGGTGCCGCTGCATATCAATATCATTAATGCACTTGTAAAGGCGGGGTATGAATTTAGAAATACAATCATCTGGGACAGAAGAAATCTGGTAAATAGGATCGGTATTTTTGGTTGGCCGAGCAGTTACATCACAATGGGAACAACATTTGAATATATTCTTGATTTTACGCTTCCAGCCGAGCCTGAATCAGCACAAAAGTAAAAGCAGACAGCCTCATTTTTGTGGATGAGGCTGTCTGCTTTTTATATAATGATGAATGACGTGTTTTTCCTATGGAATGGGTTTGCAGATTGCAGAATTTCAAATTTTGTTCCGTAACTGTGTTTAATGGGACATTCCCAGTGCGTATACTTTATCTCGAGTCTGACTCGCAGAAATATGGGGCCTTCTCCCTTTGCTTTGGTATGCTTACAGGACTCGTTCAACGCTTTCAAACAAAGTGGAAAGTTTTTTTACTGGTATACGGATATGCGGTCCTCGGTCATGCGGGGCTTTTTTTCCGAACTCGTTTGCTGGTTGATCTATGCACAACTCCATTACTACCGCACCGCTGCTTATAGCGTCGTAAATGTTTTTGGGCGAACTTAAAATGTAGGCTTCAATGAAATGAAATCGTTCGTATTCTGAGTTGGCTGGCCCTTGCGTTTCTGCAAGAACGAATAGTACCTGATTGATTTTTCCTTTCCCGCCTGTTAGATCCCAGGTTGCCAGGTATTCCTCTTCGTGATAGAGACACACTTCTGATACCCCCTGCGCGCGCAGAGTAAAACCAAGGCGATTAAATTTATTTCCGTAAATGGTTGTAAAGAGTTTACGCTTTAAGGAGTCGTCTCTGTTTGACGGCTTCTCGTAACTAAAGCGGTTAAAGATTTGCCTGGGAGTCATTCCGGAAGTTGATGTTTGGTGAAATAGGGTTAACTTACTGGTTTTACCCTTTTTCTTGCGCATTCCTTTTAACTCATATGTGCCTAAATCGGCAAGATGAAGGTTGTTTTCGGCAACACCAAATTCGCGTTCTAGTATTTGCCCCACAATTCCGTCATCAGCGCGAAACATACCTTTGGGAACGGAAATGAATCCTTTGGAATTGATTTCTTTCAGTCGTTCTATCACAGCCTCTTTGGTCCAGATATCAGCCATTGCAGTTCCTCGCTTTCTATGAATTGTTTGTCTGTTTTGCGGCTCTGCGGGCTCTGCTGCAGCCAGCCCGCTGATGCTTAGGTGAAAATTGGGCATAAGCTAAAAAATCCTTATTTTATCTTCCGATAAAATAAGGATCTATGGTGGACCTGAAGAGATTCGAACTCTCGACCTCTCGGATGCGAACCGAACGCTCTCCCAACTGAGCTACAGGCCCAAATATAAAAAATTTTTCGCTCTTGGGTGTAACAGACTAACTGCCCTTGACAAGTAATAATTATACATGTAGAATGAAAATATGTCAAGCATTTTTTTAAACGGCTGGCAAAAAAAGCGTGCATCAGCCAGATGCGCCAAAAGGAGAATGTAAAATGAACAACAGCGAAAAAACCATGGAAAAGATCGTTGCCCTGTGTAAGGGCCGCGGCTTCGTATACTCCGGCTCGGAGATCTACGGCGGCCTGGCCAACACCTGGGACTACGGCCCGCTCGGCGTGGAGTTCAAGAACAACGTTAAGGCCGCGTGGCGCAAGAAGTTTGTGCAGGAGAGTCCGTATAACGTCGGTCTGGACGCGGCGATCCTGATGAACCCGACCACTTGGGTCGCTTCCGGCCATGTCGGCGGCTTTTCCGACCCGCTGATGGACTGCAAGGACTGCAAAACCCGTCACCGTGCAGACCAGCTCATCGAGGAGCAGGCCGGCGAGAATCCGGCCGGCTGGACCAACGAGCAGATGAAAACGTATATTGACGAGCATCAGCTTGCCTGTCCGAACTGCGGCGGTCATAATTTCACCGATATCCGCCAGTTCAACCTGATGTTCAAGACCTATCAGGGCGTAACCGAAAATGCCAAGAATGAGATCTTTCTCCGGCCGGAGACCGCGCAGGGTATTTTTGTCAATTTCCAGAATATCCAGCGCACTACCCGCAAGAAGATCCCCTTTGGCGTGGGACAGGTGGGCAAGTCCTTCCGCAATGAGATCACGCCTGGCAACTTCACCTTCCGCACCCGCGAGTTTGAGCAGATGGAACTGGAGTTCTTCTGCAAGCCTGGCACCGACCTCGAATGGTTCAAATACTGGAAGGACTACTGCCATAACTGGCTGCTGTCCCTTGGCATAAAGGACGAGAACCTGCGTCTGCGCGACCATGATCCGGAGGAGCTGTCGCACTACTCCAATGCCACCACGGATATCGAATTCCTGTTCCCGTTCGGCTGGGGCGAGCTGTGGGGCATCGCGGACCGCACCGACTTCGACCTGACCCAGCACCAGAAAACTTCGGGCGTTTCCATGGAGTATTTCGACCAGGAGGGGAACGAAAAGTATATCCCGTACGTCATCGAGCCGTCTCTCGGCGCGGACCGCGTGGCGCTCGCTTTCCTGTGCGATGCCTACGACGAAGAGGTCGTCGGCCAGGATAAGAACGGCAAGGACGACGTGCGTACCGTGCTGCGCCTGCATCCGGCGCTCGCGCCGTTCAAGGCGGCCGTGCTGCCGCTGTCCAAAAAGCTGTCGGAAAAGGCAATGCCGGTGTGGGAAATGCTGGCAAAGCAGTTCTCTGTCGATTTCGACGACGCTGGCTCGATCGGCAAGCGCTACCGCCGCGAGGATGAGATCGGCACCCCCTACTGCATCACGGTCGATTTCGAAACCGAGCAGGACGGCTGCGTGACCGTGCGCGACCGCGACACCATGGAACAGGAGCGCATCCGGATTGAGGATGTTGCAGACTACCTTGCCAAGAAGATCGCATTCTGAAAATTCGCTGTTTTCAAAAACCCGCTGCATTTTGCAGCGGGTTTTTTCTATACAGGGGGTTGACAAGTAAAGTAGGGAAGTTTATAATTTGATTATTCCTATTGGAATAATATGAAATTAAGGAAGGAGCCGCCATGTGCTTTTGGCTAAAAACGCTGCTGCGGTCTAATTTTCGGTTTGGGCGAATGTGACGCAGCTTCTGTGGAAATAACGGTAATGACAAACCAAAAGGGAAAGGAAGCACTTACCATGACAACAATAAAAAATACCGAAAATTGGGCGTTTGAAACCAAGCAGCTCCACATCGGGCAGGAAAGTCCGGATCCGGCAAGCGGCGCACGCGCGGTACCGATCTACCAGACGGCTTCGTACGTTTTCCAGAACTGCGCCCATGCGGCGGCGCGCTTCTGCCTGGAGGATGCAGGGAACATCTATGGCCGCCTGACTAATTCGACGCAGGAGGTGCTGGAGAAGCGTCTCGCTGCGCTGGAGGGCGGCGCGGCTGCGTTAGCGACCGCGTCAGGAGCGGCGGCCATCTCTTATACGATACAAGCGCTGGCACAGGCAGGGGAACACATCGTGGCGCAAAAGACGATCTACGGCGGCACCTATAATCTGTTGGCGCATACCCTACCGCAGTATGGAATAACGACCTCTTTTGTGGATGCGCATGATCTTGCGGCGGTGGAAGCGGCCATTCAGCCGAATACAAAGGCGGTTTATCTGGAGACTCTGGGAAACCCGAATAGTGACATTCCTGATATCGATACGATCGCGGCGATCGCTCACCGGCACGGCCTGCCGTTGGTGATCGACAATACCTTTGGCACGCCCTATTTGATCCAGCCGATCGAGCATGGGGCGGATATTGTCGTTCACTCGGCGACCAAGTTTATTGGGGGACATGGAACAACGCTCGGCGGTGTGATTATAGACAGCGGTAGATTCAATTGGGCGGCGTCCGGCCGGTACGCACCGATCAGCGAGCCAAATCCCAGCTATCACGGCGTATCGTTCACCAAGGCGGCTGGCTCAGCGGCGTTTGTCACCTACATCCGTGCGATTCTGCTGCGCGATACGGGCGCGGCAATATCGCCGTTTAACGCGTTCCTGCTCCTGCAGGGGGTGGAAACGCTGTCGCTGCGGCTGGAACGGCATGCGGAGAATACAAAACAGGTCGTTGCGTTCTTGGCAGCGCACCCCAAGGTAGAGCGCGTCAATCATCCCTCTTTACCGGAGCATCCGGATCATGCACTTTATCAGAGATACTTTCCGCAGGGCGGCGCCTCTATTTTCACGTTTGAGATCAAAGGCGGGCAGGAGGAGGCGCATCACTTTATCGATAAGCTGCAGATATTCTCCCTGCTGGCCAATGTGGCAGATGTTAAGAGCCTTGTGATCCATCCAGCGACCACGACGCATTCACAGCTCAACGAACGGGAGCTTCTCGACCAAGGGATCAAGCCGAACACGATCAGGCTTTCGATCGGTACGGAAAATATCAAGGATATTCTGGCCGACCTGGAGCAGGCGCTCGCATGAAAGATGGAAGTGCAAAAAAGAACACCCGATCGGGTGTTCTTTTTTGTTCAGGAGGCATGTCGCTCTACAGGCTCCTGGACATTTCGGAACAGAAGCGAGATACACCAGACCGCCGCCAGACCGACCAGGCAATAGACGATACGGCTCATTACGCTGGCGGAGCCGCCAAACAGAAATGCGACGAGGTCAAAGCCGAACAAGCCGACGCCGCCCCAGTTCAGGCCGCCGATGATAGCGAGTGTCAGCGCGATTTTATCGATCATTTGAAAAATCTCCCCTCTTGGTTTTGCAATAGTATGGCCGAAAAAGGGAGAAATATACGGAACGGAAAATAGTTGTTTTATCAAAGCCGGCTGTTGCGCTGCTTGGGGGGCGCCTTTTAAAGCTGTGAGAAAACCTCGCCGATCGGCGCGTGGATGACCAGATCCGCGCGGCGGTCGGCAGGGGTAGAGGTTTTGTTGACCAGTACCAGCTTGCTACCGCGGTAATAATCGATCAGGCTCGCGGCCGGATAAACAGCCAGCGAGGTGCCGCCGATAATCAGGATATCCGCATTTGCAATGTATTCGACGCTTTTGTTGATTGTAACGCTGTCCAGGCTTTCTTCGTAGAGGACGACATCCGGTTTGATGGTGCCGCCGCAGGTGCATTTGGGTACGCCCTTGCCCGCGGCGATGTCACGTACGTCGTACGGCTTGCGGCAGCGCATGCAGTAGTTGCGCAGAACCGAGCCGTGCAGCTCAAGCACTTCTTCGGAGCCGGCCTTCTGGTGCAGCCCGTCGATATTTTGCGTGACGACCGCGCGGCACTTGCCCATGCGCTCCCATTCTGCCAGCTTTCGGTGCGCTGCGTTGGGCTGCGCGTCCAGCGCAAGCATTTTTGCACGGTAGAAGCGGAAAAATTCCTCCGGCTCAGCCATGAAGAACGTATGGCTCAAAATGGTTTCGGGCGGGTATTTGTACTGCTGGTTATACAGCCCGTCCACCGAGCGGAAGTCAGGGATGCCGCTTTCCGTGGATACGCCTGCGCCGCCGAAGAAAACGATATTGTCGCTCGCATCGACCCATTCTTTTAACTTTGCGATCTGTGCGTCCATACCGGCGCGCCTCCTTTTATTCCGTAAACGTGACCGTACCCTCCCTGCGAGGCTTGGCGGGGGTCTCCTTTGCAATGTAGCCGACCGCGGCGGAGCAGATGACGATATGGTCCTCCGGCACGCCGTATTCGGTCAGCAGCGCGCGCACCGAGGGGATGTCGCAGGTCTCGCGCAGCTGGTTGATCCAGCAAGAACCAAGCCCCAGCTCGGTGGCCATGAGCAGCAGGTTCTCCATCGCGGCGGCGCCGTCGACGAAAGCGTGGTGCTCGCCGCGCTGATAGGAGATGATGATGTTGACCGGAGCGCCGTAAAAGTTGTATTCCGGACCGCGGTTGTCCACCTCAGCGACTGCGCGGGCGAGCTTGTAGGATTTTTCCGCGCTGTAAACGACTGTAAAATGCCACAGGTATTTGCCTACGCCGGAGGGCGCCCACTCGGCGGCCTCGACAAGCTGCATGATCTGTTCCTTGGGCGGGAGCTCGGCCTGAAACGCGCGCGTGGAGCGGCGGCTTTGGATGACTTGCATCAGGTTGGACATAGGGAAAGACCTCCTTAAACGATAAGAATAAATATAGTATAGCGCTCCGCGCGGCCGGTTTCAATACAAGATGAACAAAAATGCGGGAAAGGTTGTAAAAAAACTGTGAAAAACCGCGTTTATATGGTATACTGATACAGATTTGAAAAAATGGATGGAGGAGACGAACGCGATATGATCACGATTACCGACCTGAGCCTGAACTTCAGCGGCGAGCCGCTGTTCAAAGACGTAAACCTGAAATTCACCGAGGGCAACTGCTATGGCGTTATCGGCGCCAATGGCGCGGGCAAATCCACGTTTCTGCGCATCTTGTCCGGCGACCTCGACCCCTCGACCGGCACGGTGTCCATCGCGGCCAAGACCCGCATGAGCGTGCTTAAGCAGGACCACTTTGCCTTTAATGAGGAGAGCGTGCTGAATACCGTGCTGGGTGGCAACCCGCGTCTGCTGGAAGTGATGCGCGAAAAGGACGCGCTTTATACCAAGGAGGACTTCACCGAGGAGGACGGCAACAAGGCCGCCGAGCTTGAGGCCGAGTTTGCTGAGATGGGCGGCTGGGACGCGGAAACCGAGGCGGGGCAGCTCATCAACGGCCTGGGACTGGACGCGGACGCGATCCTGTATACCGAGATGCAGTACCTCGGGGACGTGGAAAAGGTCAAGGTGCTGCTTGCCCGCGCGCTGTTCGGCAAGCCGGACATCCTGCTGTTGGACGAGCCGACCAACCACTTGGATATCCAGGCGGTGCGCTGGCTGGAGGACTTCCTCGCGGACTTTGAGGGCACTGTGCTGGTGGTGTCGCACGACCGCCATTTCCTCAATAACGTATGTACCCATATTGTGGATATCGATTACGGTAAGATCAAGCTGTATGTGGGCAACTACGAGTTCTGGTATGAGTCCTCGCAGCTCATCCAGCGCATGATTAAAGACCAGAACCGCAAGAACGAGGAAAAGATCAAGGAGTTACAGAACTTCATCCAGCGCTTTGCGGCCAACAAGTCCAAATCGCGCCAGGCGACCAGCCGCCGCAAGCTGATCGACAAGCTGACTGTCGAGGAGCTGCCGGCCTCCTCGCGCCGCTACCCGTGGGTCGCGTTCCAGCAGGACCGCGAGGCGGGAAAGGATATCTTAGAGGTGCGCGGCATTTCCAAAACCATTGATGGGGAAAAGGTGCTGGATAATGTGTCTTTCATTGTGCGCCGCGGTGATAAGATCGCCTTTATCTCGGATAATGAGCTGGCCATGACCACGCTGTTCCAAATCCTGATGGGCGAGATTAAGCCGGACGAGGGCAGCTTCAAGTGGGGCGTGACCACCTCGCAGAGCTATTTCCCCAAAGACAACAACGACTTTTTCGAGGGCCATGAGGAAAACATGCTCGACTGGATCGCACCCTATTCCCAGACCGATACGCTGGAGTCCACGCTGCGCGGCTTCTTGGGACGGATGCTGTTCTCGGGCGATGATGTGTATAAGCCGGTGCGCGTGCTGTCCGGCGGCGAAAAGGTGCGCCTGATGCTTGCCCGAATGATGCTGTTCGGTTCGAATGTGCTGGTCATCGACCAGCCGACCAACCATCTGGACCTGGAATCCATCACTGCCGTGAACAACGGCGTGCGCGATTTTAAGGGTACGGTGCTGTTCGCCTCGCATGACCATGAGTTTGTGCAGACCATTGCGACCCGCATCATCGAGATACGGGAACAGGGCGTTCTGGACAAGGAATGCACCTACGACGAGTTCCTCGAGTTCCGCGAAACCTATCAGGGCTGATGCGCGGGCGTTTCGGGGCGGGGCTGCTCGGCGTGCTTGTGATCGGGCTGCTGTTCGGAGCAGCGAGCCTCAGCGCTTCCCTGCTAGGGTGGGGCTGTCCGGTGCAGCATTTTACCGGCGTGCCATGCCCAGGCTGCGGCCTGTCTCGCGCGGTATACGCGCTGCTGCGCCTGGATTTTGCGGCAGCGTTTCGGTATCATCCGATGGTCTATGTGCTGCCGCCGGTGGTTTTATATGTCCTGTTCGGGAAAAAACCGCTGCTTGGCAGCAAAACACGCGAGCGGGCGCTGCTCTGGGGTGTAATGACACTCTGGGCGGCGGTCTGGATAGTTCGTCTGGCCGCGCACGACCCGCTGGTATGGGGGTCTGTCTGAAACCGGATACAGCAGCGCGCGGCGCGGGCCGTGCGCTGCTTTTCTGTGCTGGATAAATCCGGCGCGATTGCTTGCCTATATCCGGTATTTTGTGGTATACTATAAAATAACTGGGCATATATCGAGGAGGAAAACGCAGCTATGACCGTTACCTGTCCGCATTGTCAGGCCGAGACCGACCATAAGATGCTCGACCATATCAATATTGACCGTAATCCCGAACTGCGGGCTAAGGTGCAGGATCTGTCCTGCTTCCGCGTCGCATGCCCAAACTGCGGCGAAACCGTGCTGGTGGTGTACCCCTGCCTGTACCATGATATGTCGAATCAGTTTATGGTCTGGTTGTGGCCGGAGGAGGGCGAAGCGCCCCGCGCGGAATTCGACCCGCTGGCAGGCTATACCCTGCGTATTGTGGACAGTATGAACGCGTTCCGCGAAAAGATCAATATTCTGGAGCACGGCCTGGACGACCGCACGGTTGAGATCATGAAGCTGCTGCTGTTTACCCAACTGGACCACGATCTGGATGTGGTTGAACTGCTGTTTCATGAACTGGACGAGCGCACGGGGGATATCCGGTTCGTTGCCGTGCTGTCGGACGGGGCGGAGCAATACGCCGCTATGCCGGGGGCGGTTTACCAGCGCATACACGGTGATGTGGAGGACTACCTGTATACCACCGGCGGGGATTTTGCGCGCATTGACATGACCTGGGCGCACGAGGCGCTCGGGCTGCTGCACGAGCTGGGATAAAAAACAGCCGCTCCGTATAGGAGAGGCTGTTGAAAATACCGGCTGTGTTATCCGTAAAAGAACTGGACAAGCGTGCCGCCGATGACTGCAACGGCGAGCGTGGCCGCAATGACTGGAAGCGCGCGCCGGCGGCCCTCTTTTTCTTCAAAGAGGACGATGTAGCCGAAGCCGGCGCCGGTTGACAGGCCGGCGATCAAAGCGCCGAAGCTGATCGTCCCGCTGACGAAAAGCTCGGAGAGCAAAACGCTCATCGCACAACTGGGTACCAGGCCGAGCAGCGCGCAGAGCAGCGGCTGGAAAATGCTGTCCGACAGCATGAGGGCGGCGACGCGCTCCTCGCCGATGCCGTGTACCACGAGATTCAGCGCAAGCAGTACGGCAAACAGGAAGAACGCGGTCTTGAGCGTGTGCCAGACAACGCTCCAAATAGGCGAGCCTGCACTGCAGTCACAGGCGGTCATTTCGATCTCCAGCGCTTCGCCGCTTTCCGCGCGGTGGGAACGGAATACGGTAAAACGCAGGATATAGCCGCCGATCACCGCAATGCCGAATTTGACCGCCAGCAGCAGCACGACCTGCGGCACGCTTGCACCGCCGGCCAGCATAACGGGCACCGCCTCGTCGGAGGTAGCCAGAAAGACGGCGACCAGTGTCGCGGGGGCGAGATAGCCGGCGGAAAAGAGCGCGGCCGCGGCTGCGGAAAACCCGCATTGTGGGATTGTTCCGGCCAGCGCGCCGACGACCGGACCGAATTGCGCCGCGCGGGACAACAGCGCGGGGGTGTTGGTGAGGCGGTTTTCGATATAGTAAAGCAAAGCATAAACCAGCAGCAGCAGAGGTACGGTTTTGACGACATCGAAAAACGCTTCGGGTACCACATGGGCTAAAAGATGCAGCAAAAAGATTCACCTCAGATTTAATGGGGGCATAAAAACGTACTATAATAGTATAACACAAGGCGGTGCGTTCGGGCAAGCGGGATTTGCCGGAATCAGCCAATTCAAAAAAGGAAACGAAACGATATTATGAAATTTCAAGAACTAAAGATCGAAAAAAATATTCTCAAAGCGCTGGAAGAGGCGGGCTATGAGCAGCCAACGCCGATCCAGCAGAAGGCGATTCCGCCCGTTCTGGACGGACACGACCTGATGGGCTGCGCGCAGACCGGTACGGGTAAGACGTGCGCGTTTTCCGTGCCGATCATCCAACGCTTATGCGCGCAGGGGGAAACGGGCGCGGTGCGGGCGCTGATCCTGACGCCGACCCGCGAGCTGGCGCTGCAGATTTATGAAAATGTGTGTCAGTACGCGCGCTATACGCGCTGCACAGCCGCGGTGGTGTTCGGCGGCGTTTCCCAGGTGCCGCAGGTGGAAGCGCTGCAGCGCGGCGCGGATATCCTGATCGCAACACCCGGCCGGCTGTGGGACCTGATGGGGCAGAAGCTGGTTTCGCTGGACAAGGTGGAATGCTTTGTGCTGGATGAGGCGGACCGCATGCTGGATATGGGCTTTTTCCCAGATGTCAAGCGCATTATCAAGTATCTGCCGGAGGAACGGCAGACGCTGCTGTTCTCCGCGACAATTCCGCAGGAGATTGCGTCGCTGGCCAACAGGCTTTTGAAGAATCCGGCAAGGATCTCGATTACGCCGTCCGCCAAGCCGGTCGAGAAAATTGAGCAAAAGGTGTACCTGGTCGAAAAAGCGGAAAAGCGGGAACTTTTGACCGAAGTCATCCGTCAAAGCAACGTGCATCAAACGCTGGTCTTTACGCGCACCAAGCACGGTGCGGACCGTGTGGCGCGCGACCTGAACCGCGCGGGCATCAAGTCCAAGGCGATCCACGGCGATAAATCGCAGAACCAGCGCCAGACCGCGCTGGCGGATTTCAAGGCCTGCAAGATTGCGGTGCTGGTCGCGACCGATATTGCGGCGCGTGGCATCGATATCACCGAGCTGCCGCTTGTGATCAATTTCGAGCTGCCCAATATTCCGGAAACGTATGTCCACCGCATTGGCCGCACGGGCCGCGCCGGACAGGAGGGGACGGCGGTTTCGTTCTGTGACCGGAGCGAGCGGCCGTATCTTGCGGATATCGAAAAGCTGATCGGGAAAAAGATACCGGTCGCGGGCGAGATCCCGCATGAGGAAAAGCCAGCGGCCTCCGCAGAGCGGGAGAGCGGCCAGCGCAAAACGACGAATACCCGCACCCGCCGCAAGCTGGTTTCGGAAAATGCCCCCGCAGAGGCGGTAGCGGCTGAAGCGGAGCGGGAGAAGGCCGAGAAGCAGAAGGCGCGCAAAGCCGCGCCTGCCAAGCGTGCGCCGCGTAGGGAAAAAGCGGCGGAGCTGCAGCTGGAGCAGCGCGCGAAAGCGGCCGCACCGCGCGCGCGGCGCACCGCCGCCGCATCCGTATCCCGCGGCCGTGGACGGAGAAACGACCCATACGCGCGGTTTGAAAAAAATGAACCGCGGGTGGACGCGCATACCCCGTCCCGCGCCTATGCGCTGAGCGCGGAGGCGGCGGAACGTATCCGCAAAAAGGTGGAGGCCGCGCTGTCGGCCCGCGGACAGAAGGCGGAAAAATCTCCTGCGGCGCAGCCGCAGGAGAAGAAAAGCGCAACGGCTCGCCGCCACAGCCCGCGCCGCCGCAGCGGGAAATAGAAAAAGCGTAAAAGGGGAGAAAACAGACCATGAACGGCGCCAGACACCGCTTTGCCTTAGGGCTAACCTGTTTTTTTATGATATGCCTGACCGTGGTCTACCCCTTTTTGCTGTATACGCCCAATGCATTTGTAACACGCTGGCGAGAGTGGTATATCGAGACCGCAATGGGGACGATGACGCATCAGTGGCTGGCCACCTGGTTTATCCCACACGATATTATCGAGGAGGTCATGGTGAAACGCTATCTGCTGAACCAGAAGCAGGAGGGCGCGGAAAGCGCCTGGGGAGACAGTGGAAATCATACGGCGACGGCATCCACCCCCAAGGAGCGTTTTTACCAGACCTTTTCCGAACTGGACAGGGACAGCTTTGAGCAATTCCTTCAGGACAATCCGGAGTACATAGCCAACGGATACGACCATATTGATATTGACCTGATCGGCGAAGCGGACAAAAGGGATTATCATACCGGCATAACGACTAAGCAGGGGGATACGGTGTTAGCGATCAACGCGGAATACGGTATCCTGATCGCGGAGATGGTCGGCGAGGACGCGCTCGGTATGGAGTATGCGGGTAAGCTGGCGCTGTGCAAGCAGCCGGAGCGTGTGATTGTCGGCACCTGCGAGGGCTTGTTTGAATATGGCTCCTATGTGTCGGACATAACGCGCGCGTATGACGCTATACTCGGCATCAACGCATCCGGCTTTGCCGATTATGAGGGGAACGGTACAGGCGGGCTGCCATATGGGTTCCTGAAAAGCGAGGGCAGGAAACTGCAGAGCGCGGTCGGAGACGGCTGGAAGATCATCGGCTTCGATGAAAACGACCATTTGCAGGTCGGCGCGTTCAGCGATACCTCCAATCTGCGGGATGCGGTCGAATTCCATCCGGCGCTTATCATTAATGGGGAAAACCTGGTCGCGGGTACGGGGCTGAATGAAGAGCAGCCGCGTACTGCGATCGGACAGGCAGAGGACGGCACTGTGATTATGCTGGTCGTGGACGGGCGGCAGTTCCACTCGTTTGGCATTTCGATCGAGCGCTGCGGCGAGATCATGGAGAGCTATGGCGCATACCAAGCCTCCATGCTGGACGGAGGCTCGTCCTCGGTTATGGTGTACGACGGACGGGAAATCACCAGCCCGACCACACTTTCCAAGAATCCGGAGGGCCGCTATCTGCCGGACGCCTTCTTGGTAAAATAAAAATCCGGATGGAAAATGAAAAAAGCCTTGTGTTTCAGCGCAGCATATGGTAAAATAATTAAGCGCCTGTAGGACAGGCGCAAAATGGAGAAGTATCGAAGTGGTCATAACGAGCTCGACTCGAAATCGAGTTGACGGTAAAACGTCACGTGGGTTCGAATCCCACCTTCTCCGCCATATAATCGCACTTTTTCTTGATGGAAAAGTGCGATTTTTTAGTCCCAATTTCCTTGTCGATCCACATGCTCCCGTCGGATAACTATGCAAAATGTCTTGCAATATTGCCTGAAATATAGTAACTTTGGTACTATAAGAAAGAGAGAGGTGCCGCATGGTGCGGAAAACAGTCTGTACCTCCGTGTTGAAGGCCGTGCTGGCCGGGCTGCAGTCGGGCGCATAGGACGGTTCAGAGTTCTCGATGAGTTGCTGGGCGCAGGAGGGCGTGGCTGCAGCCTACCAAAGCAGGGCCGTTTCGGACGAGTTTGATTTGGGTGCAGATTGCCTATTCTTTGGGGAATCTGGTGTTCGGCGGCAGCAATAACCCGTCGGACAAAAACTGCCTGATCTACCGGCATACGTTTACGCTCGATCTGTACAGCCGTCAGGTTGCTGCCTCCTCTCATCAGGCCATTCCCTGTTTGGTTTCTTCCGTATCGTGGCGGAACGACTACCATCCTGTAAAGCGCTGAGTGTTTTCACCGGCCTTTAGGTTGGTGAGAACAGACAGGGTGTCAATATACAAAGAACAGTCTCGGATCAGATCCGAGGCTGTGTGGGTTGTGATCTGCCAAAGTGCCAAAATGGGGGAGGGGCTCTGCCGGATAAAACTGCCGAACTGTGGCGTTGTGAAGCCGGTTTCTGTTTAGACAATAGGATAGATCTTGCCCTTGCTGATGAGCCTTGCGCGGAGTGGAGGGCGAATGCGTTTTTACATACATATACTCTTGAACTTCTTTTATAAGTGAATTTATATCACAAAGAAAAAGGGGCGGCTGTGATACCACAGCCGCTCTGGTATAATCATTTCGCTTAAGGATAGCGCGCCGCTCGGTATCATGATAAACTGATATGGCTTGACTCCATGCACCGGCCTGCCTTTTACGATAAAATAAAACCGGCGTGGGAGCAAAAATAAACCGTTTCCCGTGAACCGTGCGGATACACCGGAGGCGCCAATCCCATTGCCCTCCTATGCTTCGCAAGGCAAGTCGGGAATCTCGTCGCATAATTTGCGGCCTGCCCTCTGCCGCAGATGTTCGTTTGCCTGATTGAGCGGGCCGAACGTTTGGCATGGGCAGAACACATATCGGCAGGCATCCATTACAGCACATGCGGACTGTAACGTCTGTTTGGTGATCGGCTGATAGGCATGTTCGGAAATGACCTCCGCTGCCAGCATGGACGCGACAGGATAATCCATGTCGTTTTCATGCAGGATTCCGGCGGCGAACGGGATGCCGTGCTGTTGCAAGCGGCGGTATATCGGGAGTCCGCTGCCGCCTCCGCCGATGACAAACACCTGCGGCTGCCCCCGCGCTGCCTGCAGTTCCGGAAAGCCAAAGGCTTCATTATAGGAACCGGAGGTGATTCCATACAGTTCGGCAATATAGCCGCCGGAGAAAATCTCTTCCGGCGTGCCGTAGCGGTCTACCGCGTTGTGCCGGACACAAAGGATGTGATCGGATACCTTTTGCGCCAGATCGATCTCGTGCAGGGACATAACGACCGCCAGTTGTTTTTCGCGCACCAGTTGTTTGAGCATAGACAATAATTCGAGCTTATAGCGGATGTCCAGAAAGGAGGTTGGCTCGTCAAGCACGATTACTTCAGGCTCCTGGCAGATGGCGCGTGCCAGAAGTACGCGCTGCCGCTGCCCGTCGCTGATCTGCGAAAAGTCGCGGTCATACAGCTCCTCCGCATGCACCAGCGCCATAGCTTCCCGCACTTTGCGGCGGTCAGCGGCGGATAAAACGCCCATAAGCCCTGTATAGGGATACCGTCCCGTGCTGACTACATCCCCGCAGGTCATCAGTTCAGGCTGGACACGCTCAGTCATCAGGACGGACATCGACTGTGCAACTGTCTGCTCCGACAGGCTGCGCATCGCGCGGCCGTCCAGATATACGGTCCCGCCAATCAGGGCAAGCTGCCGAATGATGCTTTTCAATATAGTGGATTTACCTGCGCCATTCGGCCCGATGAGCGACAGGATCTCGCCTTTGCGGACGTGAATCTCAATATCGCGGATCAGAGGAACGCCGCGATACCCTACTGTCATGTGTTCCGTGCGGATTTTATAGGTATCCACAGCGGCTTCCTCCTTTCATCCTGCCTGCATCCTGCGGCGCACCATGATGTAAATGACGACCGGTGCGCCTAAAACCGCTGTTACTGAGCTGATGCCTAGTTCGGTAGGAGCAAAAGCTGTGCGCGCGATCAGATCGCAGAACAGGCTGAAGGCCGCGCCGCCCAGAAAAGAGCCGGGGATGATCAGAAGCGGTTTGGCAGTCTGGAACAGGCTTTTTACAAGATGCGGTACCGCAATGCCGACAAACGAGATCGGTCCGGCAAAAGCGGCCACGCATGCGGATAACAGGCTGGACAGCAAAATCAGGGATAAGCGGAAGGCCCGAATATTCACCCCCATATTCTGCGCATAGACCTCGCCCATCTGATAGGCGCTGATCGGCTTAGAGAGCAGGAAGGTAAGCAGCAGCGCGGCCAGCACAACGGGTGCCATGATGTAAATGTTTTCCCATGAAATGCCGGAAAAGCTGCCCATTGACCAGTTATGAAGATTGACGATATTGGAATCATCGGCAAAGGTTACAACAAAATCCGTAACCGCAGAACAGATATTGCCGATCATTACGCCGCAGATGATGAGCAGCGACATTTTCCTGACCTTCTGGGAAATGAGCAGCACAAACCCCATGCATAGCATGGCGCCCACAAAGGCCGCCGTAATCATCAGCGCCGAGCCGATGATCAGGCCGTGCGCAAGTGCGCCCACCAAAGCCAGCGAAACCATCAGTCGGGAACCGGATGAAATGCCCAGAATAAACGGGCTGGCGATAGGGTTGGCAAAAAAGGTCTGCAGCAGAAAACCGGAAACCGACAGCGCGCCTCCCAGTAAAACCGCGGCCAGAATGCGCGGCAGGCGGATGTCCCAGATGACGGCGGCGTTTTCACCGCTGCGAAACAGCAGGATGTGCAGCACTTCGCTGACGGACAGATGCAGGCTGCCCGAATGGATGTTCCAGATCAGCAGGGCCAGCAGCAGTATGGCCAGCATGCCGAAGGATAAGATATAACGCCTGGTTCGTTTTTCTTCCATAGGTACCTTCTTTTATGTCAGCCGATGCAGGTAGGTCAGAGGTTCCGGAGCCTCTTCGGTCAGTACGGCGTGGATATCCAGAATCATATCGCCAAGGCCCATCGTGGACTGGAACAGGTTTTGTCCGGTACACCACACGTCGCCGTTCCGGACCGCCTTGAAATCAGCGAGTAGCGGGCTTTTGGCCAGCAACTCGTCGATGGAATGCAGTTCCCCGTCAATCGTGCTGTTATAGATGATGACATCCGCGTCTTTGGCTCCCGTATAAAACATCTCCATCTGCATATTCATGGTAGAGAGTGCGTTGTCATTCCCAAGGTCGCTGAAGATGTATGTTCCGCCCGCCATTTCGATCATTTTCGCCACATAGTCGTTGGACTTGCGGACATTGGCGGAACCATTGGAATTGATATAAAAGAACACGACGGCCTTGCCGGTGTTCTCCTGCTCTATCACAGGCCGCAGGCTGTCGAGCGCCTGCTGATATATGGCTTCCGCCGCCTCCTCACGGTTCAGCAGCACTCCGTACAGCTTCAGCCACTCCATGCGCCCCAGCGGGCTGCTCTCGTAGCTGGAGCGCTCTACCAGTACGGGTACGCCCAACCGTTCGAGCTGTTCTTTCACCTCGGGTGAATGATAGATCATGGTCGATTCGACCGCCAGATCGCATTGCTCAGCATAAATCAGTTCATAATCCGGCGCACTGTATTTGCCGGCGTACAGCATCGCTCCGTTTTGCATTGCGGCTTTGGCCTCATCAATATACCAGCCTCTTTCGTCTGTGCCGGACAGCCGGATGCTGCCGATACCGTCCAGCGCGCAGAACAGGTCCATGGCAGAGGTTGCAACCAGATAGATATGGTCCAGCGGTTGCGTAAGGACAACGGTCGTATCCGCCAGCCCATCCGGCACCGGCTTGTTTTCCGGAACGACAAGATAATCGTTGCCGTCGACAATATGGATTAACGCATAGCCGCCGGTGTAATAATCGACTGTGAACTGGTCGGCGTATTGCAGGTCAAGGCCGCTTTCCACCGTGAGGCTGTCCCAACTGACTGCGGAAGGCTCACCTGACACCGGCTCGGATGCGGGGGAGCAGGCGGCCAGCAGAACGGCAAGCGAAAGGATGGCCGCCGCCATTCCATGCCTTTTCATGATGCCGCCGGAGAAAGGGAAGCCGAATCGAAGCGTAGCGCGTAATCAATTTCATGCGGCTGGCTCATTGCAACCGTATCAGCAACCACCGCCATTTTCCAGTCAAAACAGGCCACAGGGATGGTAAACACCGAACGGTCGTTTTCAATGACAGCGTCATAGCGCACATCAGCAACCTTCATGTAGTCGTAGTTCGAGCTGCTCCAGACGATAGTTGCCGTGACCTCGCCGTCCCTGACCGTCACCTGCGCGGGCGATTCCACGCTCGCGCGGCCGGAGCCGCCCTCCAGGGCGACGTCAACCTGATAGCTGCCATCCGCCAGCGCCAGCTCCTCCGGCGTTGTTACGACGCCATCGGCAAAAGCGTCAACCGGCAGGGAATCGGCGCGGAACACCAGCGTGCGGTCGTACCATTTTTCCTTGTTTTTGCTGAATGCGGCGCAGGGGATGCCAGCATCCAGCGCATCGACCGGCACGGTATAGGTGTGGGCGCCTGCGGCCTCTTCGACAAACGGGATATATGCCGTCTTGTCTGCGGCTGCGGCCTGCTCGCCCGTACCCATATAGACATACAGGTAGCCGGCTCCGCCCATGGTCATTTGTGCGGTCATGCTTCCGTCCTTTACGGTAAGCCGACAGGCGACGATATGGAACATGGATGAGCTGGAGTCTACCGTTATATCGTATACGCCGTCCCTGATCTGAGAGCCGTCGATCGGTGTCATATCCTCCGCAACAACGTCTTCTACGCCGGCCATCTCGTCGGCGGAAGCGACTGCGTCATTTACGGGTGGAATATCGGATTGCTGACCATTTCTATCAGCGGTGCAGCCCACCCCGAACAGCAGCAGGGCCGTCAGAGCGGCAAGTGGTACAAGGTTGCCTGTTCTCATGTGTTTAGCGCGGTTTTCGTGAGAATACCGCATCCTCCTTTTGCAAAAAAATGTTCCCTCGACATTCTGAACGGGGTCCGGCCTGAGAAGCCGCACCCCGTTCAGAACAAGAAGTATAAAAAAGCAGAAAGATAAGGAAAGAAAGCTGTTTGAAATAATCAGCCTAATTTTGCCGCTGCAGCCTGTGCGTGCTGTACCAGCAAGTCCTGGATCGCTTCGAGCTGCCCTAAGCCCTCTACGATCGTAATCACTTCATAACCGGCGTCCTCGAAAGCGGTTTTCCAAGCGCCTTCCTCATCGCCGGCCATATCGTTGTTGGCATGGTCGCCTGCCACGATCATCAGCGGACGAAGCACTACCTTTTTGTAATTGCCGGCCTGGACAAGCGACAGGACATCCTCTAACGTCGGAGAGGCTTCCACCGTGCCGACAAAGTAATTGGCATGGCCGCCGTCCGTCAACACCTGCTGCATCCTGGCATATACGCTGTTGGAATCGGCCTCGGTCCCGTGGCCCATAAAGCAGATTGCGGTTTCGCCGTCGTCATATTCCGCAGTCGCCGCGACGATTGCATCCGCGACGGCCTGGAAATCCGCGTCACTGGTCAGCAGCGGTTCGCCGATGACTACCTTTTCAAAAGAATCGCTGTATTCCGCGAGTTCATTGACCAGATCATTGTATTCCAGACCATTCATCAGATGGGTCGGCTGAACGACCAGATTTTTGACACCGTTATCAGCGGCGCGGTCCAGCGCCTCGCCAACGTTGTCAATCACTTCGCCATCGCGGTCCTTGACGTGGTCAAGGATGATTTGGCTGGTAAAGCCGCGGCGTACCGAGTAGTCAGGGAATGCTTCCTGCATGGCTTTCTCGATGGCGCCGATCGTAAGCCGGCGGTTGTCGTTATAGCTGGTGCCGAAGCTGACAACCAGCAGTTCGTTTTCGCCAATATCGTCCTGATTGAGCGGATCGTCCAGACTGGCGTCTCCGGTATCATAGTTTTCATCGGGGGCAGTCTGTTCTGTCTCCCCGCCGGCCGCGGTTTCAGCGTGGGTATCCGTGTTGTCTTCCGCCTGCGTTTGAGTGGAAGCGCATCCGGCCAGCAGAGAAGCAAGCAGGACGGCCGATAGCAGGACAACCAGCAGTTTTTTAAGTTTCATTTTTGTTTTTCCTCCTTTTGGGGGACATCCCCTGTGATGTATATAAAATGCACACCACTTCTGAAAAAGTACAGGAAAAACAAAACCCTTTTACTGCATATGACGTGCAAATAAAAGGGTCGTAAAGAGACAAACGCGGCTACAGTACGACCAATTACTCGTGATCTGGAATGTGATTCCTGTACCAACAGGCGGCAGGTTTCCTGACTTGCAGATCGCTACGCACGGCCGCCTTCCCGGTTTGCACCAGTGGACTGAATGGACGCGCATTCCCTGCTTACAGTGACGAGATCGTACAGGCTTCCCACCTGTTTCCCTTTTAACCCGCATCTTCGACAGATAAGGAAGTGCAGGCACCGACTGCTCGCTGTATTCAGTTTTGAATCTATTCCTCATTATACAACCTATATCGCAGATGTCAAGCAGATACTTTGGATAAGCTTATTGAACTTTTATAAATCCGCTGCCGATCTGTGCTATGATAATAAACGGGCAGGTGAACGATATGACGGATATTCCTTATATCATAGCAGATTTCGCGCGGAGGGTATGGGAATGAACAAAGGTATTAACGCTGTCAAAAAATAAGGAAGCGTTTTGCTGCTTCCTTGAGATAGCAGAAGCTTTGAGAAAAGCTCTGGTCTGAATCAGACCAGAGCTTTTTTGCTGCATAAAAATCAGGCAGGAGCGGGAAAAACTTTGCTGATTGAACGGCGCATCAAAACACTCGGCCGGCAAAGAGGGGATACAGAAAGCCGCTGCAGATATGCGCCGAAGCGCTATAGCAGATTTTGTGTCCGGTACGAGCGGGGTGTAGCCTTATATTGTTCCTTGAATTTTTTTGTAAAGTAGCTGGTGTTATTGAAGCCGGTTGAATAACAGATATCAGATATGCTGTTTTTGGTGCTTGTCAGTAGCTGCGCGGCTTGTAGCAGGCGGAACTGGTTGACATATTCGATCGGCGTCATTCTGGAAAGCTCGGAAAAGCAGCGGAAGCATTCGCTTTTGCTAATGTTGGCGGCTGCAGCGATCTCGGAAATCGTGATGGGCTGCGCATAATTTTTGCGAATGAAATGCAGCATAGTCCGCATGCGCTGCTCCCGCAGGAATTTGCTGCTGTCCTCGGAAACCGAAGCGGCCTTGGGCAGGATGGCAAGCAGATTGCGCCAAATGCCGATCAAATGCTCCAGCAGGAACAGCTCATAGGCGGTATGGGTGCTTTCGGCGTAGTACATGCGCTTGAGCAGTTCCAGAACCACATGCCCCTCCTTGCGTTCCGGCGTGATGACAAAGGCCTCTGGATGGCGGGAAGTCAGCGGGGCCGCATATTTTTCACAGTTGGAGACTTGAAACAGATTGGTCAGGAACTGCGGGAGCAAAACCACATTGTAGCCAATGGCGTTTGAGGAAAGCGCTTTCATCATATGTACGGCTTCCGGCGCGATATAGATAGCGCTGCCCTCGCTAACTATATAGCGGGTGCCGTTGACCCGATATTCCGCATTTCCTTTCAACATGATCTGAAGCTCAAACTCATTGTGCCAGTGGCTTGGGAAGCTGCCGTCTGCAAACGTGTCGAAATGGTCCACAAATTCGGATAGGGGGAACATCTGGTTCAAATAGGTCAATTCCTCTTTTACTGCGTGCAGCGCGCTGATATTTTCCATACAGGGCTTCCTCCTTTGCAGAAGTAGTTTTAAAGTCTCATGAAGGCGGAAAAAGGGCGTTGTGAGAAATGTACAATAGGGAAAACGAATTTTGCGTTTTAACCACGGATATGCCTATAAATAGTTAAGAAAAAATCAAAAAACAAAAATGCTGTTGTTCAATGTGACGATAACAGGATTGGAGAGGGATAGAAATGACGTTGGATTTGCCTGAAACTGTTGCGATATTCCCAGTGGCGTGGGAGGATAATTACAATTCCTGAAATTAAATTGATTGAACCCCTTGTGCTTTCATAGTACTATACCAGTATAAAAGAGTTGCCGGTAATTTTCAAGAGCATTATCCTAAATGAACGGAAGATTGAAAGGGGCTGTAAAAAGTGCGGAAATCAGAACTTTTTCTCGGAGAAGCGAAAAGGACGACCGTCTGCATCATACCGGCATGGATATACGGGGCGGCGCCGGAAAACGGTTGGATGCAAGCGATCCAGTTGGCATAGTTCCGGCTACGATTTTCCCAGCTTGCACAATGCTTGAGGGAAAACGGATTGCCTTGGGGCGATCCGGATTGTGATTGGAAAGAGAAAGGAGTTTTTCAGTTGGAGCATACTTCGGAAATCCAGCGGAGCAGAGAGGACCACGTTGTCAGCCTGCGGGAAAAGATATGCTATGGTTTGGGCGATTCGGCCTGTAACGTGGTATACGGCCTGTGCAGCACGCTGCTTACCTTTTTTTATACGGATTATGTGGGTGTCAGTGCCGCGCTCGTCGGTATCATTTTCCTGATTACGCGTGTGTTTGACGGTGTTTCGGATATTATCATGGGCTTTATCACGGACCGGACGAAATCCAAGTACGGCAAAGCGCGGCCGTGGATTCTGTGGATGGCGGTGCCGTATGCGGTGACGTTCGTCCTGCTGTTCCTCATTCCGGCGAATGCGCCGGTCATGGTGCAGGCAGTGTATATTTTCGTCACCTATAACCTGGTCAATACGGTGGTTTATACCGCGCTCAACCTGCCGTATTCCACGATGGCCTCTCTGATTACGCGCGACCAGAAATCCCGTACCTCCACCCAGGCGATCCGCATTTTCTGCGGGCCGATGGGCAAGATGGTGGTTACGGTTTCCACGATCCCGCTGGTGCAGGCGTTTGGCAACACCCAGCAGAGCTGGATCATCGTTTCGATCATCTTCGCCGTGATCGCGCTGGTGCTGCTGCTGGTCTGCTTCTTCAATATTGAGGAGCGCGTGGTGATCGAAGCGGCCAAAACCGAGAAGGTATCGGTGGGAAGAAGCCTAAAGGCGCTGTTTTCCAACCAGTACTGGGCGATCTGCCTGGGGCTGTGGGGCTTTATGGTCATGATGAGCACTGTCACCGGTACGATCGAAACCTATTACTGTAAATACATATTGGGCAACGAGGCCTTGTACAGTCCGATCTACGCGGCGGAGCTGATCGCGCAGAGCATCGTTGTGCTGATCGTGCCGCAGTTTGTACTCCGCTTCGGAAAGAGGAATCTGACGCTTGCCGGTATTCTGCTGGTAATCGTGGCGCAGTTTGTGTGGATGAGCAACCCGATGAGCGTCACCGTCGCCATGGTCAGCGCCGTGCTGCGCGGCATCGGTGTTGCGCCGCTGTGGGCCTGCGTATTCCCGATGATCGCGGACTGCGCGGAATTCGGTCAGTGGAAGACCCACGTCCGGCAGGACGGCATGATTTTCAGCGCCGCTTCGGTCGGCTCCAAGCTGGGCGGCGGCCTTGCTTCGGCGGGCATCGGCCTGCTGATGGATTCGGTCGGGTATGACGGCCTGGCCGCGGTACAGAACGCGGACGCGATGGCGATGATCAAAGCAATCTGCATGTATGCGCCAATCATTTTCTCTGTCATCATCGTGATCCTCTGCCTGCTTTACAAGCTGGATAAGCTCTATCCGCAGGTGATTGCGGATCTGAAAAAGCGCGACGAGCAGGGCATCCTGTAAACGGGCTGCACAATAGGAAGCAGCACAGAACACGGAAAGAAGGTGAAGACATGATAGATTTTGCGATTAATATTGAAACCATTTATCCAGGCATGGAGGTATGCGAGAAAATCGAGCGGGTCAGCGCGGCGGGATTTCGGGCGATCGAATTCTGGAGCTGGCACGACAAGGACCTCGCGGACATCCGGCGGGTCTGCCAGGAACGGGGCGTGTCCGTCAAAGCGTTCAGCGGCACCAGTATCTACTCCCTGTGTGATCGGGCGCACAGCCAGGACTGTATCGACTGGATCCGGCAGTCGCTCGACGCGGCGAAAATGCTGAGCTGCGACAAGCTGATCCTGTTCCCAAATCACTTTACGCCAAACGGCTGCGCGGACTTCCGCGACCAGTACAGCCATACCGCGATGCTCGCCAACATCACGCATACGCTTACCAGGCTGGCGCCGGTGCTGGAGGCAAACGGGGTGACCGCCCTGGTCGAACCGCTTAACAATTTGGGGGGCGACGCGGGCATGTCGCTGACCACAACCGAGGAGGGCGCGGACATCGTGCGCGCGGTCGGTTCGGAGCGGGTCGGTCTGCTGTGCGATGTGTTCCATATGCAGTTGATGCACGGGAACCTGCTGCGCAGCATCACCAACAACCTGGGCGTGGTGAAATACATCCATCTGGCGGACGCGCCCGACCGGCACGAGCCGGGAACGGGGGAGATCAACTTTGATTTCCTGCTGCGCGGCGTGGCAGAAAGCGGCTACGCGGGGACGGTCTGCTTTGAATATTTTCCGGCAGGGGACACCGAGGCCGGCTTCCCCGCAGTCAAAAAGCTTTGCGATTCCATTTCAAAATAAAACCAACCACTATCATCAATTTTTAAGGAGGACGACAAAATGTTCAAGGAAGTAACGTACGGTATGGTAGGCGGCGACCTGAAAGCTCTGATCGGCGAGTGCCACCGCAAGGCGCTGGGCCTGGATCCGCGCGCGAAGCTGGTCTGCGGCTGCTTTTCCGCGATCGACGAGCTGAATGACGAGTGCGCGGAGGCGTACCACGTTGATAAATCCCGCGTGTATTACAACGCGGAGGATATGGCAAAGGCTGAGGCTGGCAAGATCGATTTCGTTTCCATCTGCACGCCGAACTTTGTGCATTACTCCGCTGCCAAGACCTTTCTGGAGCACGGCATCAACGTCGTGTGTGAGAAGCCCCTCACCCTGACCGTGGAAGAAGCCGAGGACCTGGCCCGCATTGCCAAGGAGAAAAAACTGGTGTTCGCGGTGGACTACTGCTATTCCGGCTATGTTATGTGCAAGGTCATGAAGCAGATGATTGCGCGCGGCGACATCGGCCAGATCATCGCGGTCAATGCCAACTATATTGAGAACAGCTTCCTCAGCCTGCTGGCCGAAAAGGAGCAGGTCAACGGCCGTATCTGGCGCACCGATCCCAAGTATAGCGGCATCTCCAACACCTGCGCGGACGATGGCACGCATGTCGAGCATCTGGTACACTATGTCACCGGCCTGAAGATCAAGCGCCTGCTGGCCACGACTGATACGTTCGGCAAAAAGCTGGACCTGAACGACAACATTATTCTGGAGTATGAAAACGGCGTTCACGGTGCTTACTGGTTCACCCAGGTAGCCTGCGGCTGCCCCAACGAAATCGACCTGCGGATCATGGGTACGGAGGGCTGCCTGGAGTGGCACCAGACCCGTCCGGACGAAGTGGTTTACATCAAAAAGGGCGAGGCGCCCCGCACGCTCTGCCGCGCAGGCGACGGCATCGACGTACCCGCAGGCAAGCTGGCGCGTGTGCCGTTCGGCCATCCGGAAGGCTACTATATCGCGATCGCCAATATCTACCGCAGCGTGATCGACACGATCCTCAAGCTCAAAAACGGCGAGACCCCGACCGAGGAGGATCTGGACTTTCCGGATGTGGAAACCGGCGTCAACGGCGTCAAGTTCTTCCACGCTGTCGTTGAGAGCGCGCAGAACAACTCCAAGTGGGTGGAGATCAACTAAGAGCAGAGCGGCCTGGCAGGGGCAGGGCGGCCGGCCCTGTCCGTGCCGGACCGGAACAGGAGGAAAAGACAATGGCAAACATGCAGAAGGCAATCGTTTACAAGGGGCCGGGCCAATTCGCCTATGAGGACCGCCCTATTCCCGAGATCAAGAACCGGAACGATGTCAAGATCAAAAGTTACGGCTGCGCGGTCTGCGGTACGGACGTGAATATTTTTGCCACGCCCCAGAAGCATCCGTGCAAGCAGGATATTATTTTCGGCCATGAGTTCTGCGGCGAGGTCGCGGAGGTGGGCGAAGGCGTCACCGACCTCAAGCCGGGCGATAAGGTGGTCATCGACCCACACGGCCCCTGCGGCGAGTGCGACAACTGCCTGGCCGGCCTGCCCGAAGCCTGCCAGCACGTCAGCTCACGCGGCGTGTTCGCGGATGGCGGCCTGACCAATTACGTCGTACTGCCCAAGCAGTACTGCTATAAGGTAGCGCCGGAAACCAAGCCTGAGCTGATGGGCGTGGCCGAGCCGCTCGCGGGCTGCGGCTGCGCGCTGGAAAAGCTGAACGTGCATGTGGGCGATACCGCATGCGTACTGGGCGCCGGCCCGATCGGCCTGATGTTCATCGCGCTGCTCAAGGCGAACGGCTGCCGCAAGATCATCGTTTCCGAGCCGATCGAACACCGCCGCAAGCTGGCGCTGGAGGTCGGCGCGACCCGCGTGGTCAATCCAGATACCGAGAACCTGCAGCAGATTGTCAAGGAGGAAACCGGCGGTCTGGGCGTGGACCACTGTGTAGAGGCGGTGGCCGCGATGCTGGTGGACTGCGTCTATCTGGTGCGGCCGCACGGCAAGGTGCTGCAGTTCGGACACGATGAGCTGGCTCGCCCGGAATTTCCGGTCGCCGAGCTGCTCAAGAACGAGATCGAGGTTTACGGCGGCTATCTGGGCAAGTATTATATGCGCAAGGTCGCGCAGATCATAGAATCCGGCATTCTGCCGCTCGATAAGATCGTGACCGATGTGATACCGGCCTCCCGTTATCAGGAGGCGCTCGACCTGGCGGCGAGCCGCCAGTGCGGCAAGGTATTCGTTTCCATGGACCTGTGAGAAAGGACAGCGCGGAATGGTAGATAAAAAAGAGGTATTGCGCCTGACCGAGCTGGCATACCAGGCGCGCCGCGACCTGTGCAAACTGTGCGGGGCGTACAGCGGCAACATCCATATGGGCGGCGACATGTCCATGCTCGATGTGCTGACCTGCCTGTTCCACCGCACGATGAACGTCTCTCCCGAACGGGAGCAGGACCCCGCCCGCGACCGCTTCATTCTCAGCAAGGGACACGGCGCGGTCGGCATGTACATCGTGATGGCGCAAAAGGGGTTTTTTGATTACCAGGAGATCTGCGAGACCTACGGCCAGGTGGGCAGCAAGTTCGGACAACATCCCTGCAAGACCCGACTGCCGATGCTGGACGCCTCCACTGGTTCGCTCGGCCACGGCCTGCCGCTCAGCGTCGGCCTAGCGGCCTCGTCCCGCCAGAAGGGGCGCCGGAACCGCGTGTTTTGCCTGATGGGTGACGGCGAGACCTGTGAAGGCTCAGTGTGGGAGGCTGCGATGGCGGGCCACGCGCTTGGCCTGGGCAATCTGGTGGCGGTCGTGGACCGTAACAGGCAGCTCATGACCAGCTTTTCCGAGGATTCGATTAAGCTCGCCCCCTATGCGGATAAATGGCGCGCGTTCGGCTGGAACGTGATCGAGATTGCGGATGGCAACGACATGCAGCAGGTGGCCGACGCGCTCGAGCGCCTGCCGGAAAGCAGCAGCGGCGTGCCGACCGCGGTTATCGCGGACACGGTCAAGGGCAAGAATATTTCCTTTATGGAACGGGAGATCAAATGGCATGCGGGCAGCATGAACGAGGCGGATCTGCAGACCGCGCTGGCCGACCTGGACGCGGCGCTGGACCGGCAGAGAAAGGAGTTATAAATGAAGCAGTCATATACTCTGGATGAATATAACTCCGCGCGTTCTGTGGTGGGCGACACGATAGCGGAGCTTGGCGGAAAGGATAGCCGCGTCTGGCTGCTCACGCCGGATATCGGCTTCGGCTGCAAGGAGTTTCATGAGAAATATCCGGACCGTTTCATCGACACCGGCATCGCGGAGCAGGATGTGGTCGGCGTATCGGCCGGCCTGGCGTATGACGGGAACATCCCGTTCATCATCGGCATGATGCCGTTCATGAGCATGCGCGCGCTCGAACAGGTGCGCACGGATGTATGCTATCCCAACCTGCCGGTGCGCATCATCGCCAACTATGCGGGACTGACCGGCAACGGCGGCTCCACCCATTATGCGATGGAGGACATGGCGCTGTATTCCTCGCTGGTCAACATGACGGTCTGCGCGGCATCCGATCCGGTGCAGCTGCGCCAAATCATCGAGAAAAGCCTGTATTACGAAGGCCCGCTGTCCATCCGCATTGACCCAGGCAAGGAAAACCGTGTGCTGTACACGGCGGAGGACAGGTTTGAGATCGGCAAGGGCCACCTGGCGCGGGACGGAAAGGATATCACCATCATCGCCTGCGGCGAGATGGTCAGCTATGCGCTGCAGCTGCACGACAAGGCAAAGAAGGCTGGCATCGGTGTGCGCGTGATCGATATGTTCACGGTCAAGCCGCTGGACGAAGAGATCGTGCGCAAGGCCGCTGAGGAAACCGGCCGCATCATCGTTTGGGAGGACCACTTGATGAAAAACGGCCTGGCCAGCGCGGTTGCGGACCTGCTGTGCGACAACGGTATCGCACTCAAATCGTTCAAGCGCTTCGGCATCCCGCAGGTGTACCCGGGCTTTGGCAGCGCGGAGGACCTGTATCACCTGTACGGCTATGACCCGGAAGCCGTTTGGGAATATGTGAGCAAGCTGTTAGGATAAATGCGGTGCTTCGGTCGGCCCGCCCTGCGTGGCGGAGCGGCCGGAACGCGCAGAGGAGGACATAAGATGAGCGTTTATATGTGGAACACCTTTTGCCCCACGCTGTTCGGGACGGGCGCTTCCGGGGAGACAGGGGAGCGTGCAAAGGCGCTCGGCATGCATCGGGTAATGGTCTGCACCGAACAGGCGCTGTGCGAATTCGGTGTGGTAACGCCGGTCATCGATGCGCTGAAAGACGCCGGCCTGGAGGTGTTCGTGTTCGACCGGTGCCGTGCGGACGCACCGAGCGATATCTGCGACGCGGGCGCGGCCTATGTGCGGGAGCACGCGATCGACGGCGTTGTGGCGGTCGGCGGCGGCAGCACGCTGGACACCGCAAAGGCGGTCGGCATCGTCATCAGCCAGAATGGCACGACCATCCGCGACTACTATGGGATAGGAGAGGCGGAGCATACCCTCAAGCTGATCACGCTGAGCACGACCTCGGGTACGGGCAGCGAATTGTCGCAGTGGGCGGTCATCGGCGATGTGGAAACCGGCGCCAAGGAAATGCCGGTGTATAAGCCGGATCTGGCAATCGTCGATCCGGCGCTGACCTACTCCGTGCCTGCGGGTGTGACCGCCGCGACCGGCATGGATGTGCTGGCGCACTGCGTGGAGGCGATCACGAACCGGAATTACAACCCGTATGGCTATATTTTCGGCAAGGAGGGCATTCGGCTGACGCTGCAGTGGCTTCCGGTCGCCGTAAAAGAGCCGAAGAATGCGCAGGCGCGAGAGGCGATGTCCCTGGCCGCGAGCCTGGGCGGCATGGCGATCTCCGCCTGCGGCTGCCAGATCGGACACAGCTTCAGCCAGACGTTCGGCGCGCGCCATCATGTGCCGCACGGATTGGGCTGCGCGTGGGGGTTGCCGGGCGTCATGGTCTATACCGCCAAATATGGTGAGCGCAGGAATCTGGAGGAAGTCGCCGAGGCAATGGGGGTCGCCTGCACTGCGGAAACCGGAACCATGGAGCTTGCGGAGACGCTGGCGCAGCGCGTGGTTGGGCTGATGAAAGAACTACAGATCAAATCGCTGCGCGAATCCGGCTTCTTGCTGGAGGACTGCCTGGCTTCCGCGGAGCAGTTCGCGCATGACGGGGCGTTCGGCAACGCACCCGGCGCGCCCAGTATGGAGGAGATCAGGGAATACATCTCCTATACCTATGCGGCGTATTGATGGAAAACGGCGGGCGGCCGGCGCAGAGGGCGCAGCCGCCTTGCGACCGTGAAATAGCGGCCGCTTCTCTCTCTTACAAAAACCGGTGTTTTATTCTCAGAATAAAACACCGGTTTTGTGTTGGGTTGGAAAGGGTGGCGGGGTCAGTTCCCTGTGGGACAGTGCCAGATGTGCGCGTTGGCATCCGGTTCGGTCAGCCAGAGGTGCGCAGTGTCGTCGATGCGGGTCTTGTCCCACGGGTTGCCGGGCAGGTGCCGGATTCCCCAGGCATAGCAGCAGGTATAGCCGGGGGCGGTGACCTGCGGGTGCATCCCTTTTGTAATCAGAGCTAGGCCGTTGTGGTGGGTCTCATATAACTCCCCGTCGCCCCAGCCCGCGCCAAAGCCGCTGGGGTGATCGAAACGGTAAAAATATACCTCGGGCTGGGGGTGATGATGCGGCGGGTAGGAGGACCATTTGCCCGGCAGGTTGACGACCTCGCCCAAAACCATGTTGGAATACGGCGCGTTATCCAGATCGAAGCAGGTACGGACATCGCGCTTAGTGCAGCCCATCAGCTCGCCCTGGTCGCCGCGCGGCCAAGTGTCGGTATCCTCCGGCCCGTACATGCGGCAGGGGAAAACCGTGTCGTTCTCTGTTTTTTGAATGTAAATATGGCAGGCTCCATGAGCGGTGATCCGGACTTCGACGCCCTTGCAGACGTGCAGGCAGGATGGGTTGTAATCAAGCGGGTTGGGACGGTCCACGTCGCGGGCCTGCCCTTCCCATTCCAGCGTGCAGCGTCCGTCGAACACCAGCGCGGCCATCTCCTTGCGGTCCTCCCGCAAAGAGATGGTGTCGCCGGCCTCCATGACAAGAAGCCCGACGTCCATCATGGCTTTTTTTCCGTATCCTTCTTCCAAACGGAGATATTCATTATATCCCCGCTTGACCTGCTTATCCATATACATATGCTGTCCCTCCATGCGGCATCGGTGGTTTTCTGGCCCGTGATTCAATAAAAAATATTTTCTGTCCGCGGATTGTAAAGACCAGTCTGTTATTCTATAATTATAGCAGATAATGCGGAAAATACTTGCAATATATTCTCGGTTAATAACATGATTTTAAGGAGGGGGATGGATGGAAGCACAAAGTGAAAAGCAGAAAGAGGCCGCTGCCGGCATTCCCCTCCGCATATATCCCGCGCTGGACGGGAGCGAGGCGGACGTGGTTGACCGCGTGCCGTTCCACTGGCATACGGAAAGCGAGATCGTCATTGTCGATGCGGGGACGGTTTCGCTTGTCATAGCCGACCGTGCATACCAGGGAACGCGCGGAGATATTTTTTTCATCGGAAGTGAAGAACTGCATGAAATACGGGCGACAGGGCAGGGGAACCAGTTTCACTCGTTCTTGTTTTCGCTGGAACTGTTGGAGTTTGCCCGCGCCGACGATGCTGAAACCAGCCTGCTGGAACCGCTGGCCGAGGGACATCTGCGCTTCCCCAGGCAAGTACGGAAAGGGGAGGCGGGGCAAGAGGCGCTGCACAGGCTGCTGGCCCGTCTCGTTTGTGCCTGCCTTCGGCAAAGCTTGGGTTGGCGGCTGACAGCCAAGGCGGCCCTGCTGGAGATCGTGGCGGTGTGCGCGGACTATTCGTTGATAGAAAAAGTGGACGCGCCCTGCGGCACGGATGAACGGCTGCGGCAGAAAAAAGCGATCGTGGCTTATCTGGATGAGCATTTTACGGAGCCGGTCCGGCTTCCGGACGTAGCGGCGGCGTTTGGGCTTTCCCCTCAGTATTTCAGCACATTGTTTCGGGAAAGCTTCGGCCGGACGCTGATGCAGCATGTCAATTTCCTGCGTACCGAAAGGGCGGCGCGCCTGCTGCGGACAAGCAGCCTTCCGGTCATGGAGATTGGGCTGCGCGTCGGTTATGAAAATTTCAGCTATTTTATCAAGCGGTTTCGGGAGGCTTACGGCGTCCCGCCATCGGTCTACCGGAAAAACAACAGGGAATTCGCCGCAACGCCTGTTGGGCGCGCGCATTGAAAAGAATACCGGCGGAAGCGTCCTGCTTCCGCCGGTTGGTTTTTATACGCAAAGCGTCAGTTGCCAGCAAACCGCAGCTTGATGTTTTCCTGCTTGCAAAGGCTGACATATTCCTTGGCAGGCTCCCGATCGGTGATGAAGCCGGTCAGATCCTTTAAGTGGCAAAAGGTGACGATGGCCTCGCGCCCGATCTTGGAGGAATCCGCCATGCAGTAGATGCTGTCTGCACGGTGGACGACCGCGCGCTTGATCTCCGCTTCGAGGAAAGTGGTGTTGGTCATGCCGGCGGTCAGGGAAACCCCTGTTGCGCCCATGAACGCCTTGTTGATCCGCATGTTGGAAAGCGCTTCGATCGTGGACAGGCCGACGAACGAATCGGTCGTGGGGCTGTAGATGCCGCCGAGCGAGATGATGTTCAGGTTTTCGTATTTTGCCGCTTCGCTCAACGCACCGAGCGAATGCGTGATAATGGTGATGCGGTTTTTCGCCACCAGATAACGCAGCAGGCAGAGTGTGGTTGTGCCGGAGTCGATAAATATGGTGTCCCCGTCCGCGACCTCCTCAGCGGCCATGCGGCCGATCAGCGACTTGTCCGCCGGATTGAGACTGGAACGGATCGGCGTGGGTACTGCGCCGGAGGGTACCGTGGCGGTAACGCCGCCATATACCTTTGTAATATGCCCGCGCATTTCCAACTCGTTCAGGTCGCGGCGGATCGTGTTCTTGGAAACCTCGAAAACCTCGCACAGCTCGTCAATGCTGACCGTTTCGTGCGAGATGACATACTGCTCTATGGCATTTAAACGGCTGACTTTCATCTTCCTCATTCCCCAATCGCGGGCCATTAAAGGTATGGCAGATTTACTGATATTTAGTTTATCAAAGATTCAGAAAAATGTCCACTGTGCCGCATCATGCCAAAATCGGCATTTTTTGATATGGAAAACAGGGGGTTTATAGCGCGGTAACGGGACCGCGCATACTTGCGAGCTGGAAAAAGTGGTTAAGTTATGGGTAAAAAATTATTTCCTGATGCATAGAATGTGGTTTTGTGTTTGTTGCATTGTGCGCAAGTGCGCGCTGGCATGATTTTTGCAGGAAAAGCAGATAAAACAGGGGGGCCTGCGCGGAAAATACGGAAAAACCAAACAAATCAAAGGGGAATACTGCCTTTGAAGCGTTCGCGCGCCTCGTGAAAATTATCATGCGGTGTAAAAATAAGGGGCAAATTTTTGTTAACAAATGCTTGGATATTGGTTGAAATCTGGTTGGTTTGGTGGTACACTGTAAACGAAAACGGTGTCCGGCAGGACGGCCGTGTTCCGGAATCTGTTCCGCGGAGAGAAAATACTGATATAGAATTAGGCAGGTGTATGCAATGCAGAAAGCAGAAAAAATGCAGGAGCTACGCGTATTTGCAGCGCAGATCCGTCTCGAAACGCTCAAGACGATCGGTTCGCTGGGCTTCGGCCATGTAGGCGGCTCGATGTCGGTTGCGGACGCTCTGGCGGTGCTCTACGGCGGTGTTATGAACATCGACCCGAAGAACCCGCGCTGGGAGGACCGTGACTGGTGCGTCATGTCCAAGGGACATGCCGGACCGGCCATGTATGCCACCCTTGGGCTCAAGGGCTTCTATCCGGTTGAGGAAGCGTATACCCTCAATAAGCCCCACACCAACTTCCCGTCCCACACCGACCGCCAGAAGACCCCCGGCGTCGATCTGACGACCGGCTCGCTCGGACAGGGCATGTCCACGGCTGTCGGCGCGGCGCTCGGCAACAAAATGGACGGACGCGACAGCCATGTGTTCGTGTTCGTCGGCGATGGCGAGTGCGACGAGGGCCAGGTTTGGGAAGCGGCCCAGTTTGCCGCGCATTATAAGCTCGACCACCTGATCTGCTTTGTCGACTATAACAAGCGCCAGCTTGACGGTGCGTGCGAGGACGTTATGAGCCACGGCAAGGGCATCGGCGCGAAGTTCGACGCGTTCGGCTGGAATGTGATCGATCTTCCGGATGGCAACGACGTGGAGGCGATCTACGACGCGGTGCAGCTGGCATACGATGTAAAGGGCAAGCCCACCTGTATCGTTTTGAACACTGTCAAGGGCAAGGGCGCGACGTTTGCAGAGCCGTCCGGCGCGCATTCTTCGCAGCCGACTCCCGAGCAGTGGGACGAAGCGATTAAGGCCTCTGAAGCGGCGTATGCCGCTGTCAAGGCACAGTAAGGGAGGGGATGCAAATGAGCTTTACTTTGATTGGCAAGCACGAGAAGGATTCCCGTGCAATGCGTGACGCATATGTCACTGCGGTACATGACCTGATGGCAAAGGGCGAGCCTGTCGTACATATTGACTGCGACCTTGAGGGCTGCAGCAACGTGGGCAAGCTGGCCAAGGAATTTCCGAACAATGTATACAATGCCGGTATCGCGGAAGCGAACGCAATGGGCATCGCCGCGGGCCTGACCGCCACCGGCAAGACCGTGTTCATGCACTCGTTCGGTCCGTTCGCGTCCCGCCGCGCGTTTGATCAGGCGTTTATGTCCGCGGCCTACGCCGGCCTGCCGGTGCATGTGATCGGCTCAGACCCGGGCGTCTGCGCGGCGTTCAACGGCGGCACCCATATGCCGTTTGAGGATATGGCGCTGTATCTGTCCGTGCCGGACGCGGTCGTTATCGACCCGACCGACTACGCGATGCTCAACTGCCTGACCGGCAAGCTGGCGGCATCGGGCAAGTTCTCCTACACCCGTCTGGTCCGTAAGGGCTTCACCACAGTGTATGCGGACGGTTCGGACTTTGAGATCGGCAAGGGCATTGAGCTGCGCGACGGTAAGGATGTTGCAATCATCGCCTCTGGTATCCTGGTGGATGAGGCGCTCAAGGCGGAGGAAGCGCTCAAGGCTGAGGGGATCTCCGCAAAGGTTGTGGATATGTTCACCTGGAAGCCGCTGGATGAAGAGCTGGTTAAGAAGTGCGCTGCGGAGTGCGGCTGTATCGTCACCGCAGAGAACCATCAGGTCGGCTGTGGCTTGGGCAGCGTCGTAGCGAACTGCCTGGTCAAGAACGCGCCCGTACCGATGGAAATGGTGGGTGTGCAGGACCGCTTCGGCCAGGTTGGTCCGGAGGATTTTCTGCGCAAGGAGTACAACCTCACTGCCGACGATATCGTGGCGGCGGCGAAAAAAGCGATCTCCCGCAAGTAAGGCATTCCATAATGGAAAAAGCGGCAGCTTTGGCTGCCGCTTTTTATATAGCGCTATCGGTCGCTTAACCCAACGAGGTAATCAAGCGAAACCCCATAATATTGCGCTAAGCGGATCAATAAATGCACCGGTATTTCACGTTTACCAGTTTCGTAATTACTATAAGTGCGTTGGTCGATTTTCAGATATTCTGCAAGTTGAATCTGACTGGTGTCAGAATCCTCGCGCATATGCCGTAAACGCGGATAATGATACATAGCATTCACCTCATATAATATAGTTTACCTATACTTTCAATAAATATGTTGATTTTACTATCGTTTGATAGTAAAATTGAAATGAGGTGATTTGAATGGAAAAGAAATGCAAAACCTGTAAGCATTACCGGCCGCACTATGTAAAAATAAAGGGCTGCGGATTTCGCCGGACCCGTGGCGGCCACTGCACCTATCCGCGCGGTAAACTGCGCTATGAGGACAAAGCCGCCTGCGCGAATTACCAGCCGGCTCAAACGGAGCAATAAAAACGCGGGAAAAACAGCAAGTCCCCCTTTACGAAAGCAGGCCCGACTCCTATAATAAGGGTATATCAGAGAGAAAGAGGTAGGGTTGATGGCGCAGCAGTTGGACAGCCCGCTTGGGACTGCACCAGAGGGGAAGCTGGTGCTGCAGCTCGCCATTCCGGCGATGCTGGCGCAGTTCGTCAATATTTTGTACAGCGTGGTCGACCGGATGTACGTCGGCCATATTGCGGAGGTCGGCGCGGAGGCGCTGGCGGGCGTAGGCGTCTGCGCGCCGGTTGTGACGATGATTACGGCGTTTGCCGCGCTGGTGGGCTTTGGCGGCGGGCCGCTTATGAGCATCCGTATGGGGCGGCAGGACTTGGAGGGCGCGCGCCAGATCGTTGCCAACAGCTTTTATCTGCTCCTGGCGCTTTCGGTTGTAGTCACAGTGCCGGTGGTGGTGCTGCGCAGGCCGATCCTGTTTGCATTCGGCGCGAGCGAGCAGCTTTGGCCCTATGCGGAGGCGTACTTTACCACCTATGTGCTGGGGACGGTGTTCGCGCTCCTCAGTGTGGGGCTGAACCAGATTGTGATGAGCCAGGGCTTTTCCGGCACGGCGATGCGGTCGGTCATGCTGGGCGCGGCTGTCAATATTGCGCTTGATCCGGTCTGCATCTTCGCGCTGGATATGGGGGTGCGCGGCGCCGCCGTGGCGACCGTGCTTTCGCAGGTCTGCTCGGCCATGTATACGCTGCGGTTCCTGTTCAGCCGCCGCGCGCTGGTGGGCATAACGAACTGTCCGCTGCATTTCGGCTGGATCCGGCGTATTTTTCAGGTCGGCCTGTCGCCAGCGCTGATTATCGCGCTGGATAACGTGTTGCTCATTTCGGTGAACGTGATGCTGCGCAAATACGGCGGCGCGGACAGCGACATGCTGATCGCGTGCGCGGCTATCCTGCAGAGCTTTATGCTGATCATCACCATGCCGCTGGGCGGCATCACAGCGGGTACGCAGTCTATTCTGGGCTATAACTACGGCGCGGGGGATACCCGCCGCGTCATGCGCGCGGAGAAGCGCATCGTATTGCTGTGCTTCATTTTTACCGCTGTTATGTTTGTGATTGCGCAGACCATGGCCACGCCTTTTGTCCGTATCTTTACCACGGATCCGGTACATATCGAGCAGGCGGCCTGGATGATACGCACCTATACGCTGGGGGTGCTCGGCTTGGCGATCCAGTACCCCTTTGTGGACGGCATGACCGGCATGGGGCTGGTACGCTGGGGGTTGACGTTCTCCCTGCTCCGCAAGGGTATCTTTTTCGCCGGCGTGTATCTCCTGCCCGCGCTATTTTCCGCAACGACGCTGCTGTATGCCGAGCCGATATCGGATATCCTGTCCGCAACGGTTTCGGGCGCGGCGTTTATCCTGCTGTTTCCACGGCTGATGCGCAGGCGGGAGGCAGAGAACTGACGGCTTTTTCCATTCTGCCCCTATGCAGCACGGGTTTTTTGTTGTAAAATAGCGATAGAAAAAAACAGGCGCAAAAAAGTTATGGAGGAAAGCGATATGGATTTGAAAGAACGCGCGCTCAAGGCGCATGAGCAGTGGGGCGGCAAGATCGAGGTCGTTGCTCGGTGTGAGGTAAACAGCAAGGAGGACCTTTCGGTCGCCTATACGCCGGGCGTGGCCGAGCCGTGCCTTAAAATTAAGGATGACCCGTCGCTGAGCTATACTTATACCCGCCGGCATAACCTGGTTGCGGTTATTACGGACGGCACAGCGGTACTCGGCTTGGGCGATATCGGCCCTGTCGCCGGCATGCCGGTGATGGAGGGCAAATGCGCGCTGTTCAAGGCGTTTGCGGATGTGGACGCGTTCCCACTGTGCGTGGCCTCCAAGGATGTGGACGAGATCGTACGCACCATCCAGCTTATTTCGGGTTCGTTCGGCGGCATTAATCTGGAGGATATCGCCGCGCCGCGCTGCTTTGAGATCGAGCGAAAGCTCAAGGAGGTTTGCGACATTCCGGTATTCCATGACGATCAGCATGGAACGGCGGTGTGCTGCGGCGCGGCGCTGATTAACGCCTGCCGGCTGACCGGCCGCAGGGTGGAGGATATCCGGATGGTGGTCAATGGCTGCGGCGCGGCCGCGATCGCGGTGACAAAGTTCCTGATGTTCCTCGGCGTGCAGCATATCACGATGGTGGAGCGCTTTGGCATCGTCTGCGAAGGGGACGAGCGTCTCAATCCCGCGCAGGCGGAGATGGCAAAGCTGACCAACCGCGCGCACTTGACCGGCGCGCTCGCGGACGCAGTCAAGGGCGCGGATGTGTTCTTCGGCATGTCGGTACCGCAGGTGTTGACTGCGGAAATGGTTTCCACCATGTCGGCGAAGCCGATGGTGTTTGCCATGGCCAATCCGGTACCTGAGATCTGGCCGGAGGACGCCAAAAAGGGCGGCGCGGCGGTGGTCGGCACCGGACGGTCGGACTACCCGAACCAGATCAATAATGTGCTTGCATTCCCAGGCATTTTCCGCGGGGCGCTCGATGTGCGCGCCAGAGATATCAATGAGGAGATGAAGCTCGCGGCGGCAAGGGCGATCGCGTACTGCGTGTCCGATGAGGAGCTGACCGCGGAATACATCATGCCCATGGCGTTTGACCATAAGGTGATACGGGCGGTCGCGGACGCGGTCGCGCAGGCGGCGCGCGATTCGGGCGTGGCCCGCATCTGAACGGCGTAATCACGCGTGGAAAGAGCGGGACGCAGGCGGCTGGAACGCTTGGAAAAGCAGGAAAAACGCGCGGCGGCACGGTATGAAAAAGCAAAGCCGTCTGTTTTTGCCACCGTACAGGACAAGATACCGGACGGCCTGCGCGGCAAGCTGGAACTGGCGTTCTGCAAGGGGTTCCGGCTGGTGTTTGAAAAGGGGGAAGGGCTGATCGGCAAAACTTATGACGCCGACCAGCTCTGCGGACGCTATGAGCAGTATGCCGCCGCAGTGCGGACGAAAGCGACAGGGGCGCGGCTGCGCCGTTTGCGCCGCGGCGCGCGGTCGGCTGTGCGGGGCGGTACGGGCGTCGCTCTGGCGGAGGGCGCGGCGCTGGGCGTGCTGGGGATCGGCCTGCCGGATATCCCCTTGTTCCTCGGCGGTCTGCTGCGCGGGCTTTACCGTATCGCGCTTAGCTATGGCTTTGATTGTCACAGCGACAGGGAGCGCCGCTACCTGCTCCTGTTGGTCGCGGCTTCGCTCAGCAAGGGAGAGGAGCGCGAGCGGTTTGCGGCGTCCGCGGAGGCGGTGGCGGCCGGCGGCGCCTTACCCTCTTTGGAGGAATGTATGGACGCGGCGGCCGGACGGCTTGCGGAGGAGATGCTCACGGCAAAGTTCGTGCAGGGGCTGCCGCTGGTCGGCCTGGCGGGCGGTTTGCGGAATGTTCCGGTCTACCGGCGCGTCACGGCCTGTGCTGCACGGGCATACGAGCGGCGCTGGCTGCTCGAACAGGAGAACAGGGAAAAATAAGCGGACGCACCCCAGTTTGGCTGGGGTGCGTTTTCCTATGCGACCGTGCGCAGATAGGCGCGTATCGTGATCTGGTAGCAGATAAGGTAAAACAGCGCGAACACCAGCATGGAAAGCGCGATGCTGCCGTACAGCACCAGCGGCGTGTCGATCGAAATGAGACCCATGAAGGTGGAGAGGAAAGGCGTGGCGAACGCAATATGCAGCAGGGTCCCGCCCAGCGGCAGCAGGAATACAACGCGAAGCTGCCGGCGGGCTGTGCGCACCGTCATTTCATCAGACAGGCCGATCGAGCGCAGGATGCGGAAGCGGCCGGCGTCCTCTATGCCCTCGGAAAGTTGCTTGTAGTATAGGACCAGCGAGGTGCAGGCCAAAAAAACCAGTACGAAAAAGACGCCGAGAAAGGCGAGCGTGGTGAACATCATGGTGATGTCCTCCACGGTCACGTTGGTAAAGTTGATGCCGGACTGGCTGTTTGTGATCGTCTGCCCCACGCGGGCGATCACCGCACCCTGTCCGAACAGGACGCAGAGCGAGCAGCAAAGCGTGAACAGGGCGGCGCAGCCGAACAGGCAGATATTAACCAGCCCAGCCGCGTTTTTGCGCAGCCGGTGCTGCAGGCCGGAGACGACAACAAATTCCGAAGCGTCCGTGTAAAAGCGCGGCCCTTTGCGCAGGCGGCGCAAAACCTCGGCGATGACGCCGGTGAACACGCCGTAGGTGCCGAGGATGACTAGCAGCAGTGCCAGCGTGAAGCTGGCCAGCGTGGCGCTTCTTCCGCTGGTCAGGGAGAGAAAATATGCGGCGAACAGACAAGATGAGCCGAGTATGGCGGCCAGCAGGCGGCCGCGCATGGGACGTTCCCCTTGGGTCTGTTCGCGCAGCAGTGAGCAGGGCTGGGTACGTGCGGCCCGCCATACGCCGATCACAACGAGTACGGCGAAGCAGGCGGCGAAAACCTTGACCGTCGCGAGCAGGGGTGGGAAAGAAAGGCCCCAGACAATGCCGGACGGGATGCCGAGCGCAGCCAGCAGGCCGCGAAAGACGAGTGGGCAGACCAGCGCGCCGCCGCCAGCGCCCAGCAGGATGCACAGCGCAAAGCAGAGCGTGTTTTCAATCAGCAGGATTACGGCGATATGGCGGCGGCCCAGCCCGAGAATGGCATACAAGGCCAGCTCGCGGCTGCGGTTTTTGAGCAGGTAGCTGTAAATATAGACCAGAAACGGCAGGAGGACGACCGGCATCAGGAAATACCCCACGCTCATCAGGATTTGGATATTCCCGCCGTTCGGGATGCTCCGCCCGAACGATTCGTTATATACAAAGGCGGCGATCACAAAATACACCATTGCCATGAAAGCGGTTGCAAGCAGGAACGGCAGGTACAGGCGGCGGTTTCCGTACAGGCCGCGCAGGGCGAGGCGGGGGAGCAGCGTGTTACGCAAGACGGACACCTCCCTGCTGCAGCGCGGTCTGACAGGCGGCAAGGCGGGGGTAAAAGTCCGCGCGCGCCAGCCCCTCTCGGCACGCCTCGCCCGCAATCAGGCCGTCGCGCAGGAATAAAACGCGCGAGGCATGGCTCGCCGCGTCCAGACTGTGGGTGACCATGACGGTGGTTTGTCCCTCCGCGTTACATTCGTCCAGCATGCCGAGCAGCTGCGCAGCCGAGCCGGAATCGAGCGCGCCGGTCGGTTCATCCGCAAGGAGCAGGTCGGGGCGTGTGATCAGCGCGCGGGCGGCTGCGGCGCGCTGGCGCTCGCCGCCGGATACCTCGTACGGGAATTTTTCGAGCAGCGGTGTGATGCCCAGCCGTCCGGTCAGAGGAAGCAGGCGGGCTTCCATCTCGCTGCGGGCGGTTCCCGCCAACACAAGCGGGAAAACGATATTTTCCCGAAGAGAAAGCGTGTCCAGCAGGTTGCAGTCCTGGAAGATAAAGCCCAGCCGGTCCCGCCGGAAGGCGGAGAGAGCGCGGCTGGGGATCGCGGCCATATCCTCTCCATTGAGCAGGATCCGCCCATCCGTCGGTCGGTCGAGCGCGGCGAGCAGGGTGAGCAGTGTGGTTTTGCCGCTGCCGCTTTCCCCCATTACGGCAACAAATTCGCCCTGTTCCACTGAGAAGCTGACGCCGCGCAGCGCAGGCACCCTGCGCCCGCCAAAGCGGGTCACATATTCCTTTACCAAACCATCCACTGTAAGCAGCATAAAAAAACCTCCATACCAATGTATTAAATTAATGATACAATAATACAACGAAAAAGCGGGATTGTCAACCACTTTTTCGGAACGGGGGAGGAGCAAAAAGTCGGGGCGCCGCCCGAAAGTGGGGGAGCGGCCGCACCGCTCGCGGTTTCGATTGAAAATCGCTAAAACCCTTTGCAAAATGAGCCGTGATAGGGTAGAATAGAAAACAGGAAAATGAAGCAAGAGGAGTGTGGAATATGGAAGCACACAAATATAAACGCGTACTGATCAAAATCAGCGGCGAAGCCCTTGCGGGTGACAAGCATTTCGGGCTGAATTTTGATGTGATCGGACCGGTGTGCGATGTGATCAAGAAGTGCAACGAGCAGGGTTGCGAGATCGGCGTTGTAGTAGGCGGCGGCAACTTCTGGCGCGGCGTCAAGGACGGCGGCGGCAAGATGGAGCGCACCCGCGCCGACCATATGGGGATGCTGGCCACCACAATCAACGCCCTTGCGCTGGCGGACGCGCTCGAGCAGCGCGGCGTGCCGGTGCGCGTGCAGACCGCGATCGAGATGAACCGCATCGCAGAGCCGTACATCCGTCAGCGCGCGACGCGCCACTTGGAAAAAGGCCGCGTGGTCATTTTCGGCTGCGGCACGGGCAACCCATTTTTCTCGACCGACACCGCGGCGGTTCTGCGGGCGGCAGAAATCGGCGCGGAAGTCATCCTGCTGGCCAAAAATGTGGACGGTGTGTATGATTCCGACCCGGCGAAAAACCCGAACGCAAAAAAATATGACCACCTTTCCTACATGGATGTGCTTAATCAGGGCTTGGGCGTAATGGATACCACTGCAACTTCGCTTTCCATGGATAACCACATTCCGATTTTGGTGTTTGCACTTTCCGATCCGGAAAATATTTACCGTGCAGTGTGCGGTGAAAAGATCGGCACGATCGTAGAGGAGGAAAATTAAAATGAAAGCTCAACTGACCGCGTATGAGGAAAAAATGAAGAAAACGCTCGACGTGCTGGCAAAGGAGCTGGCCGCAGTCCGCGCAGGACGGGCCAATCCCGCGGTGCTGGATAAGATCACGGTCGAGTATTACGGCGCGCCGACCCCGCTCAACCAGGTGGCGGCCATCGCGACGCCCGACCCGCGCTCGCTTTCGATCCAGCCCTGGGACGCTTCGGTTCTCAAGGCGATTGAAAAGGCGATCCAGACCTCGGACCTGGGCATCAACCCCCAGAACGATGGCAAGCAGATCCGGCTGAATTTCCCGCCGCTGACAGAGGAGCGCCGTAAGGAGCTGATCAAGGGCGTGTCCAAGACCGGCGAGGAAGCCAAGGTCGCGCTGCGCAATATCCGGCGCGACGCGATTGAAAAGTTCAAGGCAGCGCAGAAAAAGAGCGAGATGACCGAGGACGAGCTGCACGAGGGCGAGGAGAAAATGCAGAAGCTGACCGATAAGTACGTCAAGGAGATCGACGGTATGGTCGCGAAGAAGTCCAAGGAGCTGGCGGAAGTGTAATGTCTCGAAAGAGGACCGTCCTGCCCTGGAAAGCTGAAAATAACGTGGGGGCGGCGGGAGCGCCGCCCCTTTGCATGGGGGAAGTATAGTTGGGCCTGTTTACACGGAAAAGGAAAAGAGCGCCCGTGCCGGCGGACCGGCCGGTACCGCGCCATATCGCGGTCATTATGGATGGAAATGGGCGCTGGGCGAAAAAACGCGGCCTGCCGCGTCAGGCGGGGCATAAGGTCGGCGCGGAAACCTTTCGCACGATCGCGACCTACTGCAAGGATATCGGCGTGCAGTACTTCACGGTATATGCGTTTTCCACCGAGAACTGGAAGCGCCCGCAGGAGGAGGTGGACGCGCTGATGAACCTGTTCCGCACCTATCTGAAAGAGGCGGCGGAAACCATGTTCCAGCGCGGCGTGGCCGTGCGTGTGCTCGGCGACCTGTCGCCGCTGCCGGAGGATATCCGCGCGCAGATACGGGAGGTGGACGGGATCGCCGACCGGCTGGGACCGGATGCCGCGACCGCCTCCCTGTGCATCAACTACGGCGGACGGGATGAAATCAAAAACGCGGTCCGCGCGATCGCGCGGGAGGTTCAGGCCGGCGCGCTGGCGCCGGGGGATATCACCGAGCAGACGATCGGCGCACATCTGTACACCGCCCATATGCCGGATCCGGATCTGATCATCCGGCCGTCGGGCGAGGTCAGGACCTCGAATTTCCTGCTGTGGCAATCCGCCTATTCGGAATATTATTTTACGGATGTGCTGTGGCCGGATTTCAAAACAGCGGATATGGATGCGGCGATCAACGCATTTAACAAGAGAAACCGCCGCTTCGGCGGGGTATAAACCGAAAGTTCGGGGTGCAAGGATATGAAAGCAAGAGTGTTGTTCGGCGTGATCGGCTTTGTTTTTGTGCTGCTCGCGCTGTATGTGTTCCCGCCTGTTGTGCTGGAAGCGGCGCTTGCCGCGCTTTGCGTGCTGGCAACGTATGAGGTGCTTGGTTCGACTAAGCTGGTGCATAACCGGCTGGAGCTGATCTTATGCGGCTTGGTGTCGCTTCTACTCGCAGCGGGGCATTCGTCATTGGCCCCGTTTTCCCTGGACTGGACGCTGCGTGGTCTGGCGTTCCTGCTGCTGGTTGGCTCGTTCCTGATTTTGCTGCGCTTTCACGACAGCATGAACGCCTCGCAGGTGCCGTGGGCCTTTTTCGGCGCGTTGCTGGTACCCTACCTGCTGCTCAGCCTGCTGCGCATCTTCCAGATGGAGGAGCATAGCGGCCCGTTCATCGTGCTGCTGCCGCTGCTCGCCGCGTGGGGCGCGGATACCTGCGCGCTGTTTTCCGGCATGCTTTTCGGCAAGCACAGGCTCGCGCCGGTCGTCAGCCCTAAAAAAACGGTTGAGGGCGCGATCGGCGGCGTGATAGGCGGCGCGGTTCTGGTAATGCTTGCGGCGCTGCTGATGAATGTCCTGCTCGATCTGGATATGCCGGTCTGGGCGGCGGCTGTGCTTGGCGGTCTGGGCGCGGTGCTGGGCGAGATCGGGGACCTTTCCTTCTCGGTCATCAAACGGCAGACCGGTATCAAGGATTACGGCCATATCTTCCCAGGGCATGGCGGGGTACTCGACCGGTTCGACAGCGTGCTGTTTGTCGCGCCGATGGCGGAGATGCTGTTCCGGCTGATCTGGTAAGTGCAGGACCGAAAGATGCCAAAGCGCCGCATCAGGGGCGCGTACAGGAGACTGTTGAAATGAAAAAAATAGCGATTTTAGGCTCGACCGGCTCGATCGGCACGCAGACTGTCGATATTTTGCCGTCGGTTGGGGCTGAAGTCGTCGCATTGACGACGAATAAACGCATAAACTTACTTGAGGAACAGGCGCGCGCGCTGCACCCTGAAATGGTATGCGCATTTGACGAGGCGGCGGCGCGCGACCTGAAAATAAAACTTGCGGACACGGATATCCGCGTGCTCTCTGGTATGGGGGGATTGACCGCCTGCGCCGCGGAGAGCGGCGCGGATATGGTCGTGACCGCAGTGGTCGGCATGGTTGGCCTGTTGCCCACGCTTGCCGCCATCGACGCGGGCAAGGACATTGCGCTGGCCAACAAGGAGACGCTGGTCTGTGCGGGTGAGCTGGTCATGCGCGCGGCGCGCGAAAAGGGCGTGCAGCTCCTGCCAGTGGATTCCGAGCATTCGGCGATTTTCCAGTGTGCGCAGGCGGCGCAGGGCAACCGGCTGGCGAAAATCATCCTGACTGCGTCGGGCGGCCCATTTTTCGGCTGGACCGCTGCGCAGATGCGGGATGTGACCAGAGAACAGGCGCTCGCGCATCCTAACTGGTCGATGGGCGCGAAGATCACCATTGACTCCGCGACCATGATGAATAAGGGGCTCGAGCTGATCGAAGCCATGTGGCTGTATGACATGGCGCCGGAGGATATCGAAATCGTGATCCACCGCGAGAGCATCGTGCATTCTGCGGTTGAGTTTGACGATGGCGCGGTGCTCGCGCAGCTTGGACTGCCGGATATGCGCCTGCCGATCCAATACGCGCTGACCTGGCCGCAACGCGCGGCCTGCAAGGTGCCGCGCCTGCGCTTGGCGGAGGCCGCAAAGCTGACCTTTTTCGCGCCGGATTACGAGGCGTTTCCGGCGCTCGGCTTGGCCCAGCGTGCGGCGGCGCAAAAGGGCGACCGCGGCGCGGTACTCAACGGGGCGAACGAGGCGGCGGTCGGCCTGTTCCTCGCGGGCAGGCTCGGCTTTGCCGAGATTGCGGAAAGCGTCGCCCGGGCGCTGGACGCGATTCCCTGTCAAAAGGAACTCACACTGGACGGCGTCCTTGCGGCGGATGCCGCCGCGCGCGAGCTGGTGCTCGCGCACAGCCCGATCTGACCCGCTGAAAGGAGAACTGCTTTGCTGCAAATCATTCTGGCTATATTAGCGTTCGGCATTCTGGTCATTGTGCATGAATTCGGCCATTTTATCACCGCCAAGCGCGGCGGGGTTCAGGTAAATGAATTCTGGATCGGTATGGGGCCGACGCTGCTCAAAAAGCAGCATAACGGCACGCTGTACTGCTTAAAGCTCCTGCCGTTCGGCGGCGCGTGTGTGATGGAGGGAGAGGACGGAGAGAGCGAAAACGAGCGCGCGTTCGGCAAGGCGAGCCTGCCGCGCCGCATGCTGATCGTGGCGGCGGGCGCGCTGATGAATTTCCTGATCGGCTTCCTTATCGTACTTGCCGTTATCCGGCCGAACGGGCCGGAGGGGGGCTATGTTGTCTCCACGCTTGACAGCGTGGATCCGGCAAGCACCGCCGCAGCGGAGGGCGGCCTACAGGCGGGGGACGAGATCCTTCGGGTGGACGGCTACCATATTTTGCTGCGCGGCGATTTTGAAACCGCGCTGGCTCGCGGCACGGATACGGTCTACGAGGTCGTTGTGCGGCGGGATGGGCGGAAAATAACGCTGCCCGCGGTCACGCTGGCGCCAGCGATAGAGGGGGAGGACGGCCGCATGCTGATCGGGCTGAACTTCGCGGAACAGCCGAACAGCATTGGCATGCACCTGAATATGGCGGCGCGCACCTCGGTAAATTACGCGCGGCTCGTCTGGTCGAGCCTTGGCATGCTGGTAACGGGACAGGTCGGCGTGGACCAGCTTTCCGGACCGGTCGGTGTGGCAGAGGTGATGGCGAGCACAGCCAGATACAGCATATCGGCGTTTTTGCAGTTGGTGGCGTTTATTTCCATCAACCTCGGTGTGATGAACCTGCTGCCGCTGCCCGCCCTGGACGGAGGGCGGCTGGTATTCCTGCTGATCGAGGCGGTCCGCCGCAAGCCGGTGCCGCCCAAATATGAGGGATATATCCACGCGGCGGGGCTTATGCTGCTGCTTGCGCTGATGGTCTATGTGACTGGACAGGATATTTTGCGCATCGTTTCCGGCAGATAGGCGGGCGGACCGCCGTTTGCCGCGACAGGCAAAGGAAAGGACGGAATATGAAACAGACAAAGCAAATCAGGCTCCGCGACGTGCGGATCGGCGGCGGCGCGCCCGTTTCGGTCCAATCCATGACCAACACGGACACGCGGGACGCGCAGGCGACGCTGGCCCAGATCCGCGCGCTGGCCGAAGCAGGCTGCGATGTCGTGCGCTGCGCCGTGCCGGATGCACAGGCCGCGGAAGCGCTCAAAGCGATCTGCGCCGCCTCGCCCATACCGGTCGTGGCGGATATCCATTTCGACTACCGGCTTGCGCTGGCATCGATCGAAGCGGGCGTGGATAAGATACGGCTTAATCCTGGCAATATCGGCGGCGCGGACCGCGTACACGCGGTCGTGCAGGCCGCGAAAGAGCGCCGCATCCCGATCCGCATCGGGGTCAACTCCGGTTCGGTGGAAAAGCATATCCTGGAGAAGTTCGGCGGGCCGACGCCGGAAGCCATGGTCGAATCCGCGCTGTACCATGCCGGACTGCTGGGCGACTGTGGGTTTGACGATATCTGCATTTCCATCAAATCCTCCTCTGTGCCGGACACCATGCAGGCCTATTTGCTCGCGCACGAAAAAACCGCTTACCCGCTCCACCTCGGCGTGACCGAAGCGGGGACGGAATACATGGGTACCGTCAAGTCCGCGGCCGGTATCGGCGGCTTGCTCGCACTTGGCGTGGGCGATACCATCCGCGTTTCCCTGACCGATGATCCGGTCAAAGAGGTTTACGCGGCGAAGGCGATCCTGAAAGCTGTGGGGTGTGCGGAGGAAGGCATCAATGTGGTTTCCTGCCCGACCTGCGGGCGTACCCGCATCGACCTGATCGGCATTGCCAGAGAGGTCGAGCGGCGCTGCATGGAAATACGCGGCAAGCGCTTGAAGGTGGCGGTCATGGGCTGCGCGGTCAACGGACCGGGCGAGGCGCGCGAGGCCGACCTCGGCATCGCGGGCGGGGACGGCGTGGGTCTGCTCTTCCGCCGCGGCGAAATCATCAAAAAGGTGCCGCAGGAGCAGCTTGTGGACGTGCTGATGGAGGAGATCGCGCATTTTGAAGGAGAATGACCGTGTCTGGCAAGCTCATTGATATTTTTGGAAACTGCAAAAGCGTGGCGGAAGAACAGCACCTCGCCGGGGGCGAGGTGCGTTCTCTCGCGTTTGGGGATAACAATACCGTGATGGTGGTCGAGTTGGGACTTTCGCAGGTGGTCAGCCGAAAAGCGATCGCCCAGGTGGAAAAGCAGATCGCAAAGCAGTACGGGCTGGAGCGCGTGTGTATCGAGCCGCGCTACAGCATGCCGGACGGGCTGACCGATGCGTACATAGGCTCGCTGTATGAGGATATGGCGTACCGCATGCCCTCCGCGCGCGGTCTGCTCGACTGCGCCAAGTGGAAATACGAGGGCGGCGCGCTGTATATTCCGATGGACGAGGTGAGCGAAAAGCATTTTGCCAACGCGCTGCGCCATCTGGAAGCGCGAATCCGACGCGAGCTGGATATGGTGTGTCCGGTGCATGCGGTGCGCGCGGCGGCAGAGGATTACGCGCCCCCGTCCGACGCGCCGAAGCGCGAGGAGATTTTGCAGCAGGCGGTCGCGGAAGCAGTGTCCGCGGCTCCGGCGGCGCCCAAGCCGAAAAAGCCGCGTCCCGCGCCCCGGCCGGAAAATGCGGGCTACCAGCGCCCGCGCACGGAAAAGGTGCGCGACGACGACCTGATCTTCGGCAAGCTGATACAGGATCCGATCGTGTCGGTCAACGAGGCGATCGCAGCTTACGATATGGTCACCATTCAGGGCGAGGTGTTCTTCACCGACAACAAGGACATCCACAGCAAAAAGACCGGCAAGGACTATGTAAAGATTGCGTTCGATATGACCGACCGCACGAACTCGGTGCGCGTGTCCAAATTCCTGGCTGCGGACAAGGCGGGCGACACGGCCTCCCACATCAAAAACGGCCTGTACTGCACGGTGCAGGGCAAGATGGTGTATGACTCGTTCGCCAAGGAGATGGTTTTGGAGCCGACCGGTATCGTCAAGGCGAAAAAGCCCGTACGGCAGGACAAGGCCGAGGGCATGAAGCGCGTCGAACTGCATCTGCACACCAATATGAGCGCGATGGATGGTATGTCCTCCACTGCGGCGCTGTTGTGCCGCGCTGCGCAGTGGGGACACCGCGCCATGGCGATCACCGACCACGGTGTAGCGCAGGCCTTTCCCGAAGCCCTGCATGCGCAGGAGGGCAAGCAGAAGGACATTATTGGGGATATGAAGATCATTTATGGCATTGAGGCGTACTATGTCAACGATGCGGACAGCCTTTCGGTCGTGCGGGGCGGCTCGGTCGAACCGCTGGAGGGAACGTTCATCGTGTTTGACCTGGAAACCACCGGTCTCAATCCCGCGAGCGAGGAGATCACCGAGATCGCGGCCGTGCGCGTGACCGACGGGGCGATCCATGACGCGTTCCAGACCTATGTCAACCCGCACAAGCCCATTCCCGAGGAAATTACCAAGCTGACCGGCATTTCGGATGAGACGGTCGCGGACGCGCCCGACCTCGGCGAGGCGGTCCCCAAATTCCTCGCTTGGGCGGGGGAGGGGCGGTATCCCCTTGTTGCGCACAACGCGGGCTTTGATATGGGTTTTCTGCGCGCGGCCTGCAAGCGGCTTTCCATCGAGCGGGAATTCACCGCGATCGACACGCTGGAAATGTCGCGCATGATGCTGCCGCACCTGCATAAATTCAAGCTGAACATCCTGGCCAAGGAGCTACAGGTCGGTCCGTTCGAACATCATCGCGCGAGCGAGGACGCGGCCGTGCTGGGGCGCATCTTCGTCAAGCTTCTGGCGCGCCTGCGGGAGGAAATGTACGCGCGGACTGTGGCGGATATCAATCCGGTGCTCGCCGCGACGACCGACCGCAAGAACAAGCTGAAAAACCTGCCGCGCTATCATTTCATCATCCTAGTGAAAAACCAGGCGGGGCTGCGCAACCTGTACCAGCTCATCTCCAAGAGTTTTCTCGAATACTACAATAAGCGGCCGATCATGCCGCGCTCGGAGCTGATCCGCCACCGCGAGGGGCTGATCTTTGGCTCGGCATGCGAGGCGGGAGAGGTGTTCCGCGCCTTGACGGGTAATGCGGAGTGGGGCGAGCTGAAACGGCTCGCGTCCTTTTACGATTATCTGGAGATCCAGCCCATCGGCAACAACAACTTTATGATCGGCAAGGGCATGGCTAAGGATGAGGAGCAGCTCCGCGACTGGAACCGCGCGATCCTGCGCCTTGCGGACGAACTGGGCAAGCCCTGCTGCGCGACCGGCGACGTACACTTTCTTGAGCCTGAGGACGAGGCGTTCCGCCGCATCCTGATGGCAGGGCAGGGCTTCGGCGACGCGGATAACCAGGCACCGCTGTACTTCAAGTCCACGGACGAGATGCTGAAGGAATTCGCCTACCTGGGTGCGGACCGCGCGTACGAGGTCGTGGTCAGGAACACGAACAGGATCGCGGACATGTGCGACGTGATCCGTCCCGTGCCGCGCGAAAACTACCCACCGCACATCGACGGCTGCGAGGACGACCTGCGCAATATGTGCTATGAAAAGGCCAAGCGCATCTACGGCGATCCGCTGCCCGAGTTGGTGCAGGCGCGGCTCGACCGCGAGCTGAACTCCATCATTGGCAACGGCTACGCGGTCATGTACATCATCGCGCAGAAGCTTGTGACCAAGTCGCTCGCGGACGGCTATCTGGTCGGCTCGCGCGGGTCGGTCGGCTCGTCGCTCGCAGCGTTTATGTCGGATATCACCGAGGTAAACTCGCTCGCGCCGCATTACCTGTGTCCAGACGACAAATACGTCGAGTGGCACGAGGAATATTCCTGCGGCGTGGACCTGCCGGACAAGGTATGCCCGACCTGCGGCAAGCCGCTGACCAAGCAGGGCTTTAACATCCCGTTCGAAACCTTCCTCGGCTTCGAGGGCGATAAGGTGCCGGATATCGACCTGAATTTCGCGGGCGAGTACCAGTCGCGCATCCACCACTACACAGGCGAGATTTTCGGACACGACCATGTGTTCCGCGCGGGTACGATCGGCACGGTGGCGGAAAAGACCGCCTACGGCTATGTCAAAAAATACATGGACGAGCGCGGCATCGAGTGTTCGCGTGCGGAGGAGAACCGCCTCGCCGCGGGCTGCACGGGCGTACGCCGCACCTCGGGCCAGCACCCGGGCGGCGTGGTCGTGGTACCCAAGGAGATCGAAATTTACGACGTGTGTCCGGTGCAGCATCCGGCGGATGATCCGGATTCGGACATCATCACCACTCATTTTGAATATCACTCGATCGACGCCAACCTGCTCAAGCTCGACGAGCTGGGACACGATGACCCGACCATGATTAAGCACCTGGAAAACCTGACCGGCGTTAACGCGCAGGAGATCCCGCTTGACGATCCGGACACCATGAGCCTGTTCCATTCGTGCAAGGCGCTGAAATACACGGGCGAAAATCCGGATACCGACCCCATCCTGGGCGACCTCGGCTGCCTGGCGGTACCCGAGTTCGGCACCAAGTTCGTGCGCGGCATGGTCAAGGAGACCCATCCCTCGACGTTTGCCGAGCTGGTTTCCATTTCCGGCCTGTCGCACGGCACGGACGTGTGGCTGGGCAACGCGGCCGAGCTGGTGCGCCGCGGCATCCCGCTGTCCGGCTGCATCTGCTGCCGCGACGATATCATGAACTACCTGATATTGCAGGGCGTCAAGCCCAAGCTCGCGTTCAAAACCATGGAAAGCGTGCGCAAGGGCAAAGGTCTGACCGAGGAAATGGAAGCCGCGATGAACGAGCAGAGTGTGCCGGACTGGTACATCGATTCGTGCAAAAAGATCAAATACATGTTCCCAAAAGCGCACGCGGTCGCTTATGTGATGATGGCGTTCCGCATCGCGTGGTTCAAGGTACACCGGCCGCTGGCGTTCTATTCCGCGTATTTTTCCGTGCGCGCCAAGGGCTTTGACGCGTCCTGCATGATTAAGGGCGATAAGGTGTGCATTGACAAGATCAAGGAGCTGCAGATGAAAGACCGCGAGAAGACGATCTCCGCGGCGGAAAAGGAAATGATGACCACGCTCGAGGTGTGCCATGAGTTTTACCGGCGCGGCTTCGCATTCGAGCCGATGGACATTTACACCTCGGCCGCGACCGATTTCATCGTGACCGAAAAGGGACTGATCCCGCCGTTTACCTCGATGCCCGGCATCGGCGAGCAGGCGGCGCAGAACATTGTGGAGGAACGGCGGAACGGCAGGTTTCTCTCCGCCGAGGAGATGGCGGTGCGCTGCCCCAAGGCGTCCAAGGCGGTGGTCGAGCTGCTCGACCAGATCGGCGCGCTCGGCTCGATGCCCAAGACCACGCAGATCAGCCTGTTTGCGTAATACGGGAAAGGATAGGATAGATATGGCAAAATACGAAAAACAGTTAACCGGAGACTTTGACGCCGTGTTGAGCCGCCTGTTTGACGCAGTAATGAACGGCAGCATGTCCGCTTCCTATGAGGATGGGAGCGACTGGGAAGCGAACGGCGTGCGCTGCGCGGTGCGCGTGTTCGAGCGTTACAGTTGGGCGGGCGGCAACCGCGTGAGTATGAACCTGACGCTTGCGGGCTATGGGAACAGACTGTTCCTGTCGGCCATTACCTCGGGCGGCAGCCAGGCGATGTTTTGGAAAGTCAACACCATGGGGGAGGAAAGCTTTCTGGAAACGCTGGTGCCGGTCGCGGAAGAGTACGCGGCAGGGCGGTAAGGAGGGCGCGCGGATGTACTGGATATGCTTTGGGGACAGCGCCAAGGGCTGTCTGTCTGTTGCACGACACCGCATTGCGCCGGACATGCCGAAAGAAAAAATCATTGCACTGCTGGATGATTATACGCAGGGTGATATTCGCAATGTAGGCAACCGTGCCGCGCGGGAGGATATCCTTTTCCCCTGGCGGGAGGAGCAAGACGCGGATCCTGCATGGAAGCGGGATTACATTGACCGGCATTGGGAGGCGTTCGGACGCCTGGACGAAGTGGACGAGGCGGTGGTTTGGGCCGCCGGAGGGAATGCTGTGGAGCAGTGCGGCCTGCGGTATGTGGTCAGCCGGCTGCATGCGCGGCGCGTGCCGGTTTGGCTGGCCGAAGTGGATGAGATTCCGCTGGGTGAGATCGAGGAGGAGGACGAGTGGATCGGCGGCGCGGTTTCAGTCGTCACAAGCAGCCGCGTACTGAATTTCTTCCTGCGGTTTGCGCCGCAGCCGCTGGTGCGGCGGTATGCGGCGCGCGTCTCGCGCCGCGGCAGGAGTGAGCGGGCAAAGGATGGACGGGTGCGCTACAGCCTGGTCGGGGAGATGGAGCAGGGTGCGGCGCGGTATTTTTACAGGCGCCGCCGACTGCTGACCGAAACCGAGCAGGGGCTTTTGCTGACCGAATGGAAGCGCATGCAGGAGGAAAACGCCCCGCTGCGCGTGATGGAAGCCGGCAGGCCGCGGTCCGCAGCGATAGATTTTTACGACCAGGCGATCCTTGTCTGCGTGCCGGAAAAGGAAGAGGCCGCCGCACAGACGGTTGGCGGCGCGCTGCTGAAAATCGATCAGGAGCTGGGCAACCGTGTCGGCGATATGCTGGTGTTTTCCCGTATCCGCGCGCTCGGCGCGGCGGGGCGGCTGGAGATCGTGCGCGATGCGCCGTCCTATCGGGATATGACCATCCGCAAAATCAGGTCTTGACAGGGATAGACGTTTCATGCTATCATTTTAACGCGATAAATCAATAAAGGAGCTTTTCGGCCATGAACCGTTTTCGTATTTCCACACCAGAGGGGACGCGCGACCTGCTGTTCTCCTCCTGCCGCGCCCTGCGGCAGACCGAGAACACCATACGCGCCGCCCTGGAAAACCGCGGCTACAGTGAGATCATCACACCGGCTGTCGAATATTTCGACGTATTTGCGCAGGCCAATCCGGAGCTGGATCAGGAGCAGATGCTCAAGGTGATCGACCGGTCGGGACGCATCTGCGTGGTGCGTCCGGACAATACGACGCCGATCGCCCGCATCGCGGCGACGCGCCTGGATAACGCGGCGCTGCCCGTGCGGCTGTATTACAGCCAGAAGGTGTTCCGCTCGGTTGTGGGCGGGCATGGCCACAAGGGGGAATTCCTGCAGGTCGGCGCGGAGCTGATCGGCGCGGACGGGCTGGAGGCGGATAAGGATATCCTTTCCGCGGCGTTCGGCGCGCTGACGGAAACCGGCGCGGCGGGCTTTCGCATCGAACTGGGACATGCGGAGATCTATAAAGCCCTGATAGAGGAGCTGGGCGTGGACGCAGCGGCGGCGGAAAGCATCCGCCGCCTGATCGAAAACAAATCGTTCGCTGCACTGGGCGACGCGCTCTCGCCCTATGGCGACCGTCCGGCGGCGGGGGCGCTCCGCGCGATGCCGCAGCTGTTTGGCGGCATGGAAGTGCTTGATCGGGTCGAAGCGCTGACCGGAAACGTACGCGTGCTTGGCGCGGTTTCCTATCTGCGCCGGCTGTACCGCGCGCTGGACGAAGCCGGCTATGGGGACCGCATCATGATCGACCTGGGCCTGGTGCATGAGATGGATTACTATACGGGCGTGATGTTCCGCGGCTACATCGGCGGCGCGGGCGCGGCGATCCTTGCGGGCGGGCGGTATAACGCGCTGTGCGCCAAGTTCGGCAAGGACATGCCGGCGGGCGGCTTCGGTATCGATGTGGAAAGCGTCGCGGAAAGCCTGCAGGGCGCTGCGGGTACGGAAACCGGAACCCGACGCGATACGGTGCGCATCGCGCTGACCAAGGGGCGGCTGGAGAAGAAGACGCTCGCGCTGCTCAAAAGCGCGGGGTATGATATTTCCGAGTTGGAAGCCGGCTCGCGCAAGCTGATCTTTGCCCTGCCGGATACGGGCGTGGAGATCGTGCTGGCCAAGGCGGCGGATGTGATCACCTATGTCGAGCACGGCGTTTGCGATATGGGCGTGGTCGGCAAGGACACGATCATGGAAAAGGGCGGCAGCTTTTACGAAATGGTAGACCTTGGGTTCGGCAAATGTCGCTTCGCATTGGCGACCAAAAAGGGGAAGGACGTTTACGGCGGCTATCAGACACCGGTCATCGCGACCAAATATCCGGCGGTCACTAAGGCGTTTTTTAACCGCAAGAATATGGACGTGGAAACCATCAAGATCGAGGGTTCGGTTGAGCTTGCGCCGCTTTTGGAGTTGGCGGACGCGATTGTGGACATCGTGGAAACCGGTACGACGCTCAAGGAAAACGGGCTTGAGGTGATCGAGGACGTCGCGCCGATCTCGGCGCGCGTAATTGTCAATCTGGCGAGCGCCAAGCTGAAAAAGGCCGCGATCCAGAAGGTGATTGCCGAGCTGGAAAGCGGGTTGGAGGGATAATATGTTTTTGAAGACCGTTCTTGCGGACGGGCAGGCCGAGCAGGCTGTTATCCGCGAGATGAAAGCCCGCGCCGCCGGCGCGCGCGGGGATATTGAGCAGACCGTGCGCGCGATTATGGACGACGTGCAGGCGCGCGGCTGGGATGCGGTGTGCGAATATGCGGGGAAGTTCGATGGTAAGGCGCCCTATATCGTCGCGCCCTCCGAGCTGGAAGCGGCATATGCCGCGTGCGCGCCCAGCCTGACCGCGGCGCTCGAAAAGGCGGCCGCGAATATTCGGGATTACCATGAGCAGATGCTCATAAAATCTTGGGAATGGGAACGCGGCAGTGGGGAAACGCTTGGACAGACCGTGCGCGGGCTGGCGCGCGTGGGCATCTATGTGCCGGGCGGCACGGCGGCGTATCCGTCCAGCGTATTGATGAACGCCATACCGGCTCAGGTCGCGGGGGTAGGGGAGATTATCATGGTTACCCCGCCGACCGAAAACATGTCGATCGAGGTGCTGGCCGCAGCGAAGATTGTGGGCGTGGACAAGGTGATCGCCGTGGGCGGCGTGCAGGCGGTGGCCGCGCTGACCTATGGCGCGGGCATGATTCCCCAGGTGGATAAGATCGTTGGCCCGGGCAACGCCTATGTCGCGGCGGCGAAAAAGCTGGCTTTCGGCACGGTGGATATCGATATGATCGCGGGGCCGAGCGAGGTGCTGGTCATTGCCGACCACACAGCCAACCCGACCTGGGTGGCGGCCGACCTGCTGAGCCAGGCCGAACACGATCGGTTGGCCTCCGCCGTGCTGCTGACCGATTCAATGGCGCAGGCGCAGGCGGTTTCATGCGAGATGGAGCGCATGGCGCGCGCGCTGCCGCGCTGGGAGATCATCCGTGAGAGCGTGGCGGGTTACGGCTGCGCGATCGTGTTCGAGGATCTGAAGGAGGCCTGCAAAATGGCGGATATGGTCGCGCCCGAGCATTTGGAGGTCATGACCGCCGCGCCGCGCGAGCTGCTGCCATATCTGCATAATGCGGGCGCGATCTTCCTCGGCCGGTATGCGCCCGAGCCGCTGGGAGACTATATGGCAGGACCCTGCCACGTCCTGCCGACCTCGGGTACGGCGCGGTTTTTCTCGCCGCTTTCGACGGACACGTTCCTGAAGAAAACCAGCATCATCGAATACACGCGCGACGCGCTGCAGGGCTACGCGCAGGATATTATTGCGCTCGCGCAGAGCGAACACCTGGACGCGCACGCGAACTCGGTCGCGGTGCGCTTTGCGGAGGAAGCACAAGATGAGAAATGCTGAAATCAAACGCAAAACCAAAGAGACCGATATCACGGTCGCCCTCGACCTGGAGGGCGGCACACGGAAAATCGACACCGGTATCGGCTTTTTTGACCATATGCTGAACAGCTTTGCCGTACACAGCGGCTTCGGGCTGACGCTTACCTGCAGGGGAGACCTTGCGGTGGACGGACACCACACGGTGGAGGACTGCGGTATCGCGCTCGGACAGGCGCTCCGCCAATGCTTGGGCGACAAGGCGGGCATCGCGCGGTTCGGCCAGGCGTTCGTACCCATGGACGAGGCGCTCGGTTTCTGCGCGCTGGATATTTCGGGACGGCCGTATCTGGTATACGACGCGCCCATGCCCCAGCCCATGTGCGGCGGGTATGATACCTGCCTGACGGTCGAATTCATGCGCGCGTTCAGCGTGAACGCGGGGCTGACCCTGCATCTCAAATGCGAATACGGCGACAACGCGCACCACATCACCGAGGCGCTGTTCAAGGCGCTCGCGCGGGCGCTCAAGCAGGCGGTGGCGCAGACAGGCGGCGGTGTGCTTTCCGCGAAAGGGGTGCTGTGATTGAAATATGTGTTCGCGGGGCTGGGAACGGTTGCTGCGGTATTTGTTATTGCAGCGTTTGCCGCTGAGATGTGGCCACTTGCCGCATCGGTGGATCTGGGCGTACGCTTTTGCATGTATGCACTCTGTATTGGCTGTGGGCTGGTCGTAGGCTTTGGCTGGAAGATACTCGATGTGGTCAAAGCCCTGAAAAACACCTTAATGGATAAAGAGGACGGTCAATGAGCTATATTGCGATCGTAGATTACGGCGCGGGAAATCTGATGAGCGTACATAATTCGCTTGATTTCCTGGGTTATGAAAATAAAATAGCGGACACCGCGGAGGATCTTGAGCGGGCGGCGGGCGTGATCCTGCCCGGCGTGGGTGCGTTTCCGGACGCGATGGACGCGCTGTATGCCTCCGGACTGACTGGCGCGGTGCTGGAAGCGGCGCGGAAAAAGCCCTTCCTGGGCATCTGTCTCGGCATGCAGATGCTGTTCGAGGGCTCGGATGAGGTACGCCCCTGTGCCGGGCTCGGCCTGCTGCCGGGACGTATCACGCGCATCCCAACCGCGCTCAAGCTGCCGCAAATCGGCTGGAACGCACTCGACATCCTGCGCCCGAACGCAATGACCGCGGGGCTGGAAAACGGCGCGTATGTGTATTTTGTACACAGCTTCATGGCGCGGCCGGCGGTGGAGGACGACTTGGCTGCCGTGACGGACTACGGTGTGCGCGTACCCGCGATGGTGGCGCGCGGAAACCTGTTCGGTTGCCAGTTTCATCCAGAAAAAAGCGGAAAAGTAGGGCTGCGCATGCTGCAGAGCTTTGCAAAATTGACGGAGGTGGGAAAATGAGGGTTCTCCCTGCCATTGACCTGAAGGACGGGCAGTGTGTGCGCCTGCAGAAAGGTGATTACGGCACCGCGCACAGGGTCGCGGAGGACGCGGCGCAGACCGCGCGGGCTTTCCTCGACGCAGGCGCGGAGTTGATTCATATGGTTGACCTGGACGGTGCGAAGGACGGTTCGCACGCGAATTACAACGTCGTCCAGCGCGTGATCGAGGAGACGGGCGCGGCGGTCGAGCTGGGCGGCGGCATTCGGACGATGTCGGATGTGGAAGCGGTACTGGCGCTTGGCGTGACGCGCGTGATCATTGGCTCGGCGGCGGTGCGCAGCCCGCAGTTCGTGGCTGATGCGGTGGAGCGGTACGGAGACCGGATCGCGGTCGGCATCGACGCGCGCGGCGGCACGGTCCGCACCGAGGGCTGGCTGGTCGACAGCGGCACGGATTATATCGCGTTTGCCAGACAGATGGACGGTTACGGGGTGAAAACCATTATATTCACGGATATCGACAAGGACGGCATGCTCGAGGGGCCTAACTTCGACCAGCTCGCCGCGCTGCGGCAGGCGGTAACGTGTGGTATTGTCGCGTCGGGCGGTGTGTCCACGTTAGAGGATATCCGGCGGCTTAGGACGCTGGGCATCGATGAGGCGATTGCAGGCAAAGCGGTCTATTCCGGCTCGCTTGACCTGGCTGCGGCGATCAGGGAGGCGAAGTGATGCTTGCAAAACGGATCATTCCCTGCCTGGATGTCAAGGACGGGCGGGTGGTCAAGGGCGTGAACTTTGTCGGCCTGCGCGACGCGGGCGATCCAGTCGAGCTGGCGAAGTTCTATTCCGCCGAGGGCGCGGACGAGATCGTGTTCCTCGATATCACCGCGACGAGCGATGACCGCGCCACGATCGCGGACGTGGTGCGCCGCACCTGCCGCGAGGTGTTTGTGCCGGTCACGGTCGGCGGCGGCATCCGTACGGTGGAGGATTTTCGCGAGATCCTGCGCGCGGGCGCGGACAAGGTTTCGGTCAACTCGGCGGCGGTCAAAAATCCAGGGCTGATAGACGCGGCTGCGGAGAAGTATGGAAGCCAGTGCGTTGTCGTGGCCATCGACGGGCGGAAGACCGGAAAGACCCCCTCGGGCTTTGAGGTATATGTTGCGGGAGGGCGCACGCCGACCGGCATCGACGCGGTCGCATGGGCGGGCGAGGTATCCGCGCGCGGCGCGGGCGAGATCCTGCTCACCTCGATGGATCGGGACGGCACTAAGTCCGGCTTTGACTTGGATCTGACAAAGGCGGTCGTGGAGACGGCCGGCATTCCGGTGATCGCGTCCGGCGGCTGCGGCGCGCTTGATCATTTTTCCGAGGTGTTCGAGTGGACGGACTGCGATGCCGCGCTGGCCGCAAGCCTGTTCCATTACAGAGAGCTGACCGTGGGGCAGGTCAAGGCGCATCTGCGCGAAAAAAACATTCCGGTGAGGTTGTAAATCATGGAACTAAACAAATTTTTTGTCAAGGCGCCGCTGGTTCCGGTTATCTGTCAGGACGAGCGCAGCGGCGAGGTCCTCATGCTCGGCTATGCGGACGAAGAGGCGCTGCGCCTGACGATGGAGACTGGCACGGCGTGGTTTTTTTCGCGCTCGCGTCAGAAATTGTGGAACAAGGGCGAAACCTCGGGCAACGTTATTTTTGTGTCCAAAATACTGTCCGACTGTGATGACGATACGCTGATCTATGTCGGCACGCCCAAGGGACCGGTCTGTCATACGGGCAACCACACCTGTTTTTTTACAACGCTGTGGGAGAAAGAAAGGCACCTGTAGCGGGGCTTCCCAATTGTTTTTGATAGCAGGCGGCGGTCGCGGTGATGGGCGGCTCTATCATAGTGGCCGTTGACTGGAATGGAAGCGGCAAAAAAGATAGGAGGATGAATAGCATGAATTCCTTTGAGCAAATGGAGGCTGTGATCGCACAGCGTAGGGCCGAGCCGCAGGAGGGCTCGTATACCTGCTACCTGTTTGAAAAGGGTCTGGATAAGATTTTGAAAAAGGTCGGCGAGGAGTGCGCCGAAACCATTATTGCGGCAAAAAACGGCGATAAGGCCGAGCTGGTGGGCGAGATCAACGACGTGTTCTATCACATGATGGTGATGATGAACGAATGCGGCGTGACGCTCGCGGACGTGTGCGCGGAAATGGATGTCCGCGCACAGAAGATCGGCAACCTGAAGCAGTTCCACGCTTCCGACCATAATACCTGAGAACAAGCCTCGTCCCTGTGCCGTGTTGCTTACAGGAGGGAAAAAGCCCCCGTTCGCCGCAGATATTCTGCAACGGATCGGGGACTTTCTGACTCTTATAGATAGACGGGGTCAGAAAATCTTAAGAAATCCCCTGCCGGAATCTTAAGAAAGGCCCGCTATACTGTAAACACGGTACGGCGGACGCGCGCAAAGCGCCCGTCGGGAAAGGGAACGGATATGACGACACGATACATCAGCATACCAGGGGAGACGGTACGCCGGTCGGCCGCGGCCGCGCCGGGCAGGACAGCCCCGCGCCGGCGCAGGCGGGTGAAAAAGCGCCGCCATCCCCTCCGCGCGCTGTTACTGCTGGCGGTGCTGGCCGCGGTGGCGTGGGGCGGCCTGCGCCTGCTGGACGGCCTGCGCGTGGAGGCCGACTGGGCCGCGCGCGGCATCGCCGTGAAAGACGGGACGGCTGCGTCGATCGTCCAGCTCGCGCACAGGGACAGCCGCGCGCAGGCGATCGTGGACGCGCCGGAGGCTTATCCGCCGGAATACCTCGATCTGCTCGCCCGCAACAGCGAAACGCTGGAGTTTGTGCTGGGATATCCGGCGCACCATGGGGACGCGCCGGGGCAGTCCCTCACGGAACCGCTGGACACCATGCCACTGCTGCTGCAATGGGATATGCGGTGGGGGTACCAGCCCTATGGGGAAAGTACGGTTGCGGTCAGCGGCTGTGCGCCGGCGTGCCTTTCCATGGCAGCGGCCTATCTGACCGGCGACCCGACGCTCACCCCTTACCGCGTGGCGCAGTTCGCCGCGGAACAGGGATACTATGTGCCGGGGCAAGGGACAAGCTGGTCGCTGCTGAGCGAGGGCGCGCCCTCTCTGGGCGTACAGTGCCGCCAGCTTGCGCTCGACCAGGCGCAGGTCGACGCTGCGCTGGACGCGGGCCATCCGGTGATCTGCTCCATGCTGCCGGGAGATTTTACGACCGAGGGACACTTTATTGTGCTGTACGGCCGCGCGGATGGAGGGTATACGGTCCGCGATCCGAACAGCGTGGAGCGGAGCGGAAAGGTATGGTCCTATGATACGCTGTCCGGACAGATCGCCGGTCTTTGGGAGTGCTCTGCCGCCGGATAGGGGTTGCCCAAAAGGGAAAAACATGGTATGCTTGTCCAGAGGTGAAGAAAAATGCGCAGAAAAGACAGAGAGATCACAGGGCGGGAGAATATAGAGCCGATCCTCCGTGCCTGCAAAACCTGCCGCGTGGCGATGAGCGCGGAAGGGATGCCGTATGTGATCCCGCTCAATTTCGGCTATACCTGGGATGAAAGCGGCCTGACGCTGTATTTCCACAGCGGCCTGAAAGGGAAAAAGATCGACGCGCTGCGCAAAGACCCGCGCGTGTGCTTTGAACTGGACACTGAGGATGGGCTGACCGGAGAGGGCGATCTGGCGTGCCGGTACAGCTTTGCGTTTTCGTCCATTGTGGGCTACGGCAGCGTGCAGTTCGCGCAGGATAATGAGGAAAAACGCCACGGTTTTGACATTATCATGCAACACCAGACCGGACGTGGCGGCTGGACATATACCGACGCGGCTCTGTCGGTGGCCGAGGTGTTCTGGGTGCGCGCGGATTCGTTTGAGGCATCGCGCAAAGTGCGGTAACAACATGAAAAAGAGGCTTCCACTGAGGAAAGCCTCTTTTCTATTCCATGCTGCGCTTGCTCAAGCCCAGAAGTGCGCGGCGATCTGGTCGGCCTGCTTTTCAGCCTGCTGGAGCAGGGCTTCGACATCGTTTCCGATGATATCCAGCCCTTGCGCCGCGAGGGTGTCAAAGCGGCCGCCGCAAAGCAGCTTACAGATGGATTCCAGATAGGCGCTGCCATGGTCGGCGAGTGCGGGATCGCTGTTATCGACGATGCCGCCGCGCGTTGTCACATAGAGCAGCCGCCGCGGCCTGCAGTCCGCAACCGGCTGGCCGTATTGGTTATAGTGGAACGTCAGGCCGGTCACGCACAGGCGTTCCAGATAGGCGCGCACCATGGCGGGAAAGCTCAAGTCCCAGAAAGGGCAGGCCAAGACGACGGCATCCGCGTTTTTGAACTGGTTTGCAAGCGCAAAAAACGGGGCGTCGAAAGCGCCGGCGCGGGAAAGTGCATCCCGTTCAGCGATCTCTGCCGCGCCGTAGGGCGTCAGATGGAGGGCGGGAAGCAGAAGCACATCGATATCCGCATCCGGAATGCGGCTGATAACGTGCTGGGCAAGCCGCAGGGTGCGCGAATCCCTGCCACGGATACAACCATTGACAAACAACAGGTTTTTCATCATATACGGTTACTCCTTTATTCGTTTTCTGCCGCGTATGCGGCAAAGAATGTGCAGCAAAACATTGATCGCGAGCGGTGGGGAAGCCGCGCGCCGGTCCGTCCCCATCATAACACGGCGGAAGGGCAAAGGCAAGAAAAAGCACATCCCCCTTTTGCCCAAAGAGGGATGTGCCGGAAAGCAAGAGGAAACGCCGCTATGCTTCGCTTCGCTTGACGAACTTGCTGCGCGGCGCGCGGCAGATCGGACAGATGAAATCGTCTGGAATGTCCTCAGCCAGCCGGACATAGCCGCATACCGTGCATTTCCAGCCCGCGTCCGCGGATAATTCGTGATAGACCGGCGCAACGGGTGGAACATCCTCGCCGCGCTTCTCAAACTCCTTGACGGTCAGGCAATCGCCGTCGCCGAGCACCTCCGCGTCGAGCAGCTCGCAGATAAATAGCGTGTAGGAGCCGATCGCAACGGTTTCCGTTACTTTCAGGCTCAGGCGGGATGCCATGCCATCCGTCAGATAGGGGCAGCCTTGGCTGTCGGTCTGAACGGCAAAAGAAGCAAACTTATCGATCGCGCGGCCGGATTTGTAGCCGAACTCGTTGACGAGCCGGTCCTCCGCCTGCTTGGCGAGCAGGGTGGCCGCGGCAACGCCGCTCTTCTTGAGCGCCGCACAGGTCGCGGAATCATTGTTCAGAGAAAATGTGAATTTGGGAGGACGGGACGAGGTGACCTGGTGCAAGGAGTTGATGATGCAGCCGAAATTTTTGCCGCCCTCTGCGGTGGACAGTAGCGCAAGGCTGTAGTCCAGCTTTTTATATGCAGCGTTGTTCATAAAACCGTTCCTTTCTTGTCAATGCTCGTTATTGAAAATGAATATCAATTACAAATTTATACTATCACAATTGACAGGAAAAAGCTATATTTTTTTCCACAAAAAAGAATGAATTTTTTTGTGCTTTTAGAACAGGTTTTTCAGGTTCGGCTGTTCCAGATCAGGCAGATGGCGGAGTTGAGCGAGCAGCTCTGTCCGGTCGAGCAGAAGGTCGTCCGTTATTTGCTCCTTCTGGGCGGTGCGCACACGAGCGAACAGGCGGTTAACCTCGTCCAGCTCTTCGTGCAGGAGCAGGGAGCCGAGCAAGGTCTGCGCGGCCGACCATTTTTCGTAGGCCTGTTCCAGCCGGCCGCTTTCCATATCCTGAACGATGGCGTCCACCGTGGCTTCCACCGTCCGGCTGCTCCACAAGCTGCCCCAGATCAATAGGGCGAAAAGGGAGAGGGCAAGAAAAAGCCGCTGCATATCACGCATCCCCCTTTCGTTGAATAAAGGAATTGCCGCAGTCATCCAGCGTCATTAGAAAAACCTCGGATAAGGCGATGCTTTGGTTTTTCAGCCGGTTTTCGATATCCCGTGCGTCAAGGCGGAGAAGCTGGAGCGAGCGGGCGACCAGCTTGCCGTCCGACACCACAACGAGCGGCAGACCGGTGTCCTTGGGGGTCAGGCCGAGCATTTCCGCCGTGACCGGTTGCTGCGGCTGCTTGAGAATGACGGTCAGCGTGCCGTCCGGCTCGATCACGCCGTATTTGACGTCCGAGACCGATGCCACATTCTGCTTGCGCAGGGTTTCGATGATTTCGTCCGTGGTCAGCCGCATCTGGCGCAGCTTTTTGACATCGAGCAGCCCGCCGCGGATGATGATTGCCGGCTGCCCGTTGAGCAGGCGCCGGAAAAGGCGGCTTTTCAGCGCGACATAGCTCATCAGGATTTCGAGCGCGACCAGCGTGGCGATTGGAACCAGTCCGGCGAACATGGGGATACCGAGATCCTGCATGGGAACTGCCGCCAGGTCGGAAACAAGAATGGTGACCACCAGCTCGGAGGGGTCGAGTTCGCCGATCTGCCGCTTGCCCATGGCGCGCACGGCAATCACAACGGCAAGATAAAGGATCAGTGTACGCAACAGTGGCACAGCCATAACGCATCCTCTTTTCTTGATGGATTCCGGTGTAGTATGGCCGCAAAAACGGGAGAATATTCCTGTGACAAGAATTTAACACAGTAAAATGCGAAAAGGTGTTGACATTTCCCGAAAGCGGTCTTATAATATGAATAACATTTTGAATATTGCAATAGGCGATGACCGGAAAAGTAGCGCCTGGAATCCAGCGAGAGAGCCGTCGGTTGGTGCGAGACGGTGGAGGAAAGGAAGCGCGAAAGTCCTCCGCGAGCAGAGCGTCTGAAAAGGGATGAAATAGGGCCCCGTGTAAGGTGTTCCGCATGATCTGCGTTAAAGGATCGGGTTGAGTGGTCGCGTTCGGCAATTTGGCGCGCGGCAAAAAGAGTGGTACCGCAGAGTGATAGTCTTTGTCTCTTTGAAGAGGCAGAGGCTTTTTTTATTTTTGCTTTAAGACAGGAAAGGAGGCGGATCCGCATGGTAAAGAACGGTTCGGAGATTTTGGTGGATGTACTCGTCGAGCAGGGAGTTGATACGATATTCGGCTATCCGGGCGGCGCGGTCCTCAATATCTATGATGCGCTTTACAAAAACAGCGACCGCATTCGACATATTTTAACGGCGCATGAGCAGGGCGCCGCACACGCGGCGGACGGCTACGCCCGCGCGACCGGCAGGGTAGGCGTATGCTTGGCGACAAGCGGCCCGGGCGCGACCAATCTGGTGACCGGCATCGCCACGGCTTACATGGATTCCATCCCGATGGTCGCCATCACAGGCAACGTCGGCACCAGCCTGATCGGACGCGATTCGTTCCAGGAGGTATACATCGCCGGCATCACTATGCCGATTACCAAGCACAACTTTGTGGTGCGCCATGTGGAGGAGTTGGCGGACACGATCCGCAGCGCGTTCCGCATCGCAGCGTCCGGCCGGCCGGGACCGGTGCTGATCGACATTCCCAAGGATGTGACCAGCGCCACCTGCGACTATGTCCCGGGCGAAAAGGTAGAGGTGCATGAAACCTATGAGGTGACCGGTGAGCAGTTCCAGACGGTTGCCGACATGATCGCGCAGGCTGAACGGCCGATGATCTATTACGGCGGCGGCGCGGAGACCGCAAACGCGGGGACGGCCCTGCTGGAGCTGATGAAAAAAGCGGATATCCCGTCCGCCCATACCATCATGGCGATCGGCTGTATTCCGGATACCGAGCCGCTCAGTCTGGGGCTGGTCGGCATGCACGGTACGGTTTCGGCCGCGTGGGCGGTCGAGCGGTGCGACCTGCTGCTGTGCATCGGCGCGCGTTTTTCCGACCGTGTGGCGACCAATCCGTCGCGCTTCGCGCCGAAGGCAAAGGTCGTGCATATCGATATCGACGCTGCCGAGATCAACAAAAACATCGGCGTGGATTACGCTGTGGTCAGTGACGCGGAGAATTTCCTCGAAAAGCTGCTGCCCTATGTGCAGAAAGCCGACCACGGCGCATGGCGCGCGCAGATCGCCGAATGGCAGGGGACGCTCGATTATGTGCCGCAGGATGACGACAGTGTCATCCACCCGCACCAGCTGCTGCGGACGATTTACGAGATGGCGGGGGACGATGTGATCGTCGCCACCGATGTCGGCCAGCACCAGCTTTGGTCCGCACAGTATAACCGCTGCAAAAAAATCCGGCATTTTCTCACGTCGGGCGGGCTTGGTACGATGGGCTTCGGCTATGGCGCCGCGATGGGGGCGCAGGTTGCGTTTCCGGATAAGCCGGTCATCCATATCACCGGCGACGGTTCGTTCCATATGAACCTGAACGAGCTGTGTACATCGGTTACCTATAACCTGCCGGTCATCACGGTTATCATGAATAATAACGTGCTGGGCAATGTCCGCCAGTGGCAGACCATGTTTTATGAAAAGCGTTATTCCCAGACCAACCTGTACCGCAAGACGGATTACATCAAGCTGGCGGAGGCGTTTGGCGGCCGCGGCTTCCGCGCCACTAACATCGCCGAGCTGCGCGCGGCGTTGGGCGATGCGCTGCAGCGCACCGGTCCGGTGCTGATCGACTGCCAGATCGACAAGGACGAACGCGTCCTGCCCATGATACCGGCGGGCGGCACGGTCGACGATATCGTGGCGGACTGAGGAAAGGAGAGGACAGCATGCAAAAATATATCCTTTCTGTGACCGTGCAGAATAACGCGGGCGTTCTGGCCCGTGTGTCCAGCCTGTTCGGCCGGCGCGGCTACAACATCGATTCCCTGACCGTGTCCGCGACGACCGACCCCAAGGTTTCCCGCATGTCGATCATCGTGCAGGGCGACGAACCGATTCTGGAGCAGATCATGAAACAGCTTTCCAAGCTGGAGGAGGTCATCTGCGTCGACCATCTGCAGGAGGAGGACTCCTGCTGCAGCGAGCTGGTGTTCGTCAAGCTGAAGGCCGAGGCGGGCGATGTGCGCGACGCGATCCGGCAGCTTTGCGAGCTGTACGGCGCCGCTATCATCGAATCGACCGAGCGCGCCCTGATTGTTGAGCTTTCCGAGGTACCCAGCCGCATCGACGCGTTCCTGGATGTCATCTCCAACTTCGAGGTGCTGGAGATGAGCCGTTCGGGCGTAACGGCAATCGAAAAATAGTTGAGGGCGGTTTCCCTTTTCTATATGCGCCGCAGGCGTAAAATCAATTCGTTTTCCTGATTCATTTTATATAAACTTAGGAGGAAACAAAAATGGTAAAGATGTATTATGATTCGGACTGCAACCTGTCCCTGCTTGACGGCAAGACCGTTGCCATCATCGGCTTTGGCTCCCAGGGTCATGCCCATGCCGAGAACCTGCATGATTCCGGCGTGAACGTCGTCGTCGGCCTGCGCCCGGGCTCCAAGCACGAAGCAAAGGCGAAGGCTGCCGGCCTGACCGTTATGACGCCGGCCGAGGCTGCCGCGGCGGGCGATATCATCATGATGCTCGTTCCGGACGAGAAGCAGGCGGATATCTATAAAGAAGTGATCGAGCCCAACCTCAAGCCGGGCAACGTGCTTGCTTTCGCGCACGGCTTCAACATCCATTTCAAGCAGATCGTGCCGCCGGCGGATGTTGACGTAATCATGATCGCGCCGAAGGGTCCCGGCCATACGGTCCGCCGCACCTATGTGGACGGTTCGGGCGTTCCGGATCTGGTCTGCGTACATCAGGATGCTTCCGGCAAGGCAATGGACATTGCGCTGGCGTATGCCTGCGGCATCGGCGGCGGCCGCGCGGGCATTCTGGAGTCCACGTTCCGCGCTGAGACCGAGACCGACCTGTTCGGCGAGCAGGCTGTACTCTGCGGCGGCGTCTGCGAGCTGATGAAGGCCGGCTTCGAGACGCTGGTCGAGGCGGGCTACGCGCCGGAGAACGCGTACTTCGAGTGCGTACACGAGATGAAGCTGATCGTCGATCTGATCAACGAGGGCGGCTTTGCCAAGATGCGCTACTCGATCTCCGACACCGCGGAATACGGCGATTACCGCACCGGCAAGCGCATCATTACCGAGGAGACCCGCAAGGAGATGAAGAAGATCCTGCGCGAGATTCAGGACGGCACCTTCGCTTCCGAGTGGATTCAGGAGAACCGCGCGGGCGGCCGCGCCCGTTTCCTGGCGAGCCGTCAGGTCGAGGCGGAGAGCCAGCTGGAGGAGACCGGCAAGCAGCTCCGCAGCATGATGAGCTGGCTGAAGAAGTAAAAAACTTCGTTTGAAACTACCGTTTCAAACGAGAGGACGTGCCGCGCGGCGCGCGGACACGTCCGAGGCTGCGGAAAGGTCCAACAAAGCGAAGCTTTTTGCAGCTCTTGTGTAAAAAGTCAGGCATTGTTTTTCTGTTACATGCGCGCCGAGGGCGCGTGAAAAGCTGAATGCGCACAGGCGGGCGGGCTTCCGCCCGCCTGTGTTGCAAAAAGGAGGAAGCCCCCATGTCCAAAAGAAGCGACAACATCACCGCGGGTGCGGAGCGTATGCCCAACCGCTCGCTGCTGCGCGCCTGCGGCCTGACCGAAGAGGAGATGAACAAGCCGATCATCGGCGTTGTTTCCGCATACAGCGAAATCATCCCCGGCCATATCAACCTTGACAAAATCGCGGATGCCGCCAAGGCGGGCGTCCGTATCGCGGGCGGCACGCCTGTACTCGTTCCGGCGATCGGCGTGTGCGATGGTATTGCGATGGGCCACATCGGCATGAAGTATTCGCTGCCCAGCCGCGAGCTGATCGCGGACAGCGTGGAGACGCTGGCGCAGGCGCACCAGTTCGACGCGCTCGTGCTGATCCCCAACTGCGACAAGATTGTACCCGGCATGCTGATGGCCGCGGCGCGGCTCAATATCCCGTCTATCATTGTATCCGGCGGGCCGATGCTCGCCGGCCATTACAACGGGGAGGAGATTTCACTCTCCAAGACCTTTGAAACGGTCGGCGCGTACAAGGCCGGCCTGATCGACGACGAAAAGCTCATGGAATGCGAGTGCGGCTCATGCCCGGGCTGCGGCTCATGCTCGGGCATGTACACGGCCAACTCGATGAACTGCCTGTCCGAAGCCATCGGCATGGCGCTGCCCGGCAACGGTACCATCCCAGCTGTGCATGCGGCGCGCATCCATCTGGCCAAGCACGCCGGCATGCAGGTCATGGAGCTGCTGCGCCGTGACATCAAGCCGCGCGACATCCTGACGCCGGCGGCGTTCCGCAATGCGCTGACCTGTGAAATGGCGATCGGCTGCTCGACCAACTCGGTGCTGCACCTGCTCGCGCTGGCGAACGAGGCGGGCGTGCCGCTCGACCTGGCCACGCTCAATGAGCTGTCCGCCAAGGTGCCGAACATCTGCCACCTTGCGCCCGCAGGCCCGCACCACATCGAGGAGCTGTATATGGCGGGCGGTGTGCCGGCTATCATGAAAGAGCTGACCAAACGCGGCCTGCTCGACCTGTCGCTCATCACCGCGACCGGCAGGACAGTGGGTGAGAACCTCGAGGGCGTCGTGAACAAGAACCCCGAGGTCGTGCGTCCGCTGGAAAGCCCGTATTCCGAAACCGGCGGTATTGCCGTTTTGTGGGGCAATATTGCCAAAAATGGCTGCGTGGTCAAGCGCTCCGCAGTCGCGCCCGAGATGATGGTGCATGAAGGCCCTGCGCGCGTGTTCGATTCCGAGGACGACGCGATCCAGGCCATTTACGCGGGTAAGATCCAAAAGGGCGATGTGGTCGTTATCCGCTACGAAGGCCCGAAGGGCGGCCCCGGCATGCGCGAGATGCTCAATCCGACCTCTGCGCTGGCGGGCATGCAGCTTGACAGGGACTGCGCGCTGATTACGGACGGCCGCTTCTCCGGCGCGTCCCGCGGCGCGTCCATCGGCCATGTGTCGCCGGAAGCGGCGGCGGGCGGAGAGATCGCGCTCATTCAGGAGGGCGATACCATCGCCATCGACATTCCGAACAGCAAGGTCAACGTCAAGGTATCCGATGAGGAGCTGGAAGCGCGCCGTGCGAAGTTCGTCCCGCGCGAGCCGAACATCAAGTCCGGCTGGCTCTACCGCTACTCCCGTATGGTCAGCTCCGCCGACCAGGGCGCGGTGCTGCGATAACAGGAAAAGCCCCGAAACCGGTGGTTTCGGGGCTTTTAGTATGCTATTTTTTCGGCGGGGCGGGATTGTTGGTGCGGCCAAGGATGTAGTCAATGCTGGTGTCATAATAATCGGCTAAGATACGGAGTACCGCAGTGGGAATATCCCGTTTTTCCAATTCATAGCGGGAATAAGTGGTTTGCGAGCAGTGGAGCAGATTTGCTAAGGTTTCCTGCTTTATTTGTTTTTCTTCTCGTATTTCTCGTAGACGGTTCATGAATATACACCTCGATTTTCATTATACAACAAACCAAAATGGCATATTGACAAACTGACCATTTTGGCATAAAATAGTTAGTGAGGTGATACATATGGAATCCATAACAGCGCTGCTGTACGACGCGGTCATAAGCGGTCTTAACTATCACGAGACCGAGGTGGAGGACCGCGTTTACCGTCAGGTAGACCGCTGGGCGGAAAAGGGCGGACGGAAGAAAAAGCAGTTTCAGAACGACCTGATGGCGCTTTTGACACAGTATCAGGAGCAGAGCTTTGCCCTTGGCCTGAAATGCGGCCTTTTGCTCGCCGAGGAGCAGCTTTTCCGGTAAACCTTGTGGGGGGCGTATAAATCTGGTATAATGGAAGCAGACCAAAAAAAGGACGGTATGATAATATGCTGACAGCTTCCAAGAAGGAATTTATCGAATTCATGATGAGCGCGGACGTGCTTCGCTTCGGTGACTTTACCACCAAGTCCGGCCGCAAAACGCCGTATTTCGTCAACACCGGTAACTATAAGACAGGGCTACAGAATTCCCGCCTGGGCGAGTTTTACGCGGCGCTCGTCAAGGAGACGGTCGGCGGCGATTTCGACGCGATGTTCGGCCCTGCGTACAAGGGCATCCCGCTGGCGACCTCGGTTTCCGGCGCGCTTGCCCGCAATTACGGGATTGATAAGCCCTTTTTCTTCAACCGCAAGGAGGCAAAGGACCACGGCGAGGGCGGCAGCATCGTTGGCTACAAGCCGCAGGACGGGGACCGTGTCATTATCATTGAGGACGTAATTACCGCAGGCACCGCGATCCGCGAAACCATGCCGGTGCTGAAAGGCTGCGCGGATGTGAAGGTGACCGATATGTTCATTTCGGTCAACCGCTGCGAGGTCGGCACGACCCCGGGCAAGACCGCGGTCATGGAAGTTGGCGAGGAGTTCGGCATCAAGGTGCATGCGCTCGTCACTGTGCAGGATATCCGCGAATATCTGGCGGATAAGCAGGAATACGCGCACCTGCTGCCGTTGATGGACGCATATATGGCGCAGTATTGTGTATTCTAAATCCATGGGATTGGAAGCGGAACAAAACAGAAAATATCTGCCCTGGATCTATCTGGGCGTGTTCCTGCTGGTGACAGCCGGCTGCTATGCGGTGCTGCAGTACGTTGTGCCGATGGGGGACGACCTGTTTTACGGCCGGTGGGGCAGGCTGGACGCGGGGGAGCTTCTGGCGCGTATCGTGCAGCATTATCAGACGGCCAACGGGCGTAACCTTGTTCACCTGCTGGACGCGGTCCTGCTGGGTTCGGACGGGCGCGTCGCATTTGCGCGGGTGTTTATCGCGGCCTTACTCGGCACGATCGCGCTCAACCTGACGCGGCTTACGGCGGACGGCTGGAGGCGGACGATCGCCGTCGCGGTGCTGTGCGCGTGCGGCATCTTCTTGCTGCCTGCCGTGCTGACAAGGCAGAGCGTGTACTGGATTACCGGCGCGATGAACTATGTTCTGCCGCTGGCGCTCTTCCTGGAATATTGGGTGCTGTTGCGCGATGCGCTTTCCGGCAGGAGGGGATGGCTGCCTACGGCAGTGTTCGGGGCGCTCGCGGGTCTGACGGTCGAGCAGGCCAGCATGATGGCGGTCGGGCTGACCGTGCTGCTGGTTGGGGAGCATTGGCTCGTCCGCAGGCAGGGGTTCCCGAAAAAGGCGCTGTGGCCGCTGTTGCTTTCGGCCGCAGGCGCGGCGAGCATTCTGCTTGCCCCGTCGGTCGCCTACCGCGCGTCTATCACGCCGCCGCCGGTTGAGGGCGGCACACTGGCTGTGGTGAAGTATAACGTCCTGCAGCTGCGGCAGACCTTTCTGTTTGGGGATACGCTTTTCCCCATCCACTTCCTGACGCTCACCGCGATACCGCTGTGGCTGCTGCTGCGCGCGGTGCGCCGCCGGAGTGTGCCGGACGGTGTGTTCGCCGTGCTGTCGGTCATTTCGTTTTCCGCGTGGTTCTGGCTGCCGGAGCAGGTGCCGGAGCTGCTGCGCAACAGCCCTGAGGTGCCTGTCCGCGTCGCGGCCTATGCGCTGGCGGTGTTGGGCGGCTATCTGCTGTGCGCGTTCTATATTTCCGTCCGCTCCGCGATGGAACAGGAGTGGACGCCGTTGTTCGCCCTGATATTGGGAGTCGGTTCGCAGGTGATGATGCTGGTGTCGCCCACGGTCGGGCCGCGCACTATGCTGTGCGGCGCGGTGATGCTTTTGCTGCTTACCGCCTGCCTGATGCGGGAAGCGCCGTATCTGTACCTGCTGGGCGCGGGCTCCATCCTTGCCTGGCACTGGGGACAGGGGTGGGCGGCGGCTGTTGTGGTCGCGGCCGCGCTGCTGTGGCTGTTGTGCCGGTATTTTCCCGCGCGGGCCGTATGCGTGGCGCTGTGCTGCGTGCCTTTGTTGTTCTGCGCGTGGACGACGCTCAAGGGTCAGCATGACGGGTATCGGGCAAATGCTGCGGTCGATGCGGCGAACCGCCTTGCGATCGCCGCCTATGATGGCAGCGATCGCCTGACGCAGCATCGGTTTGCGAACGACCTGTACGGCTGGGCTATGCCTTATCACAACGATTACTATGACGCGTATTATAAAGAATATTACGGCCTGCCGCGTGAGGTAGAGTTGATATGGGAATAACGCAAAACGGACTGCCCCAAAAGGGCGGTCCGTTTTCTGTGCGCAGATGGGAATTATAAAGACTGCAGGAATTTCCGCATGCGGAAGCAGGCCTCGCGCAGATGGTTCATGGAATAGGAATAGGAGATGCGAACATGCCCATCGCCGCTTTTGCCGAACGCGCTGCCGGGTACAACGGCGACCTGCTGCTCATGAAGCAGACGTTCGCAGAATGCCTCGGAGGAGAGGCCGGTCGAGGCGATGGAAGGGAACGCATAGAACGCCCCCTGCGGTTCAAAGCACGTCAGCCCCATCGAGCGCAGCTCGCCCAACAGGTAGCGGCGGCGGATGTCATACTGCGTGCGCATGCGTTCGATATCGTCCTCGCCGGTCCGGATGGCTTCGATGCCGGCGAACTGCGCCGTGGTCGGCGCGGACATGATGCCGAACTGATGGATTTTGCAGATGTGCCGCATCAGCTCCTTGGGACCCATCGCCCAGCCAAGGCGCCAGCCGGTCATCGCATAGGATTTGGAGAAGCCGTCCACAACGATGGTGCGCTCGCGCATCCCGTCCAGCTCGGCAAAGCAGACGTGCGGCGCGGCGCCGTAGGTCAGGCTGCAGTAAATCTCATCCGAAATGACGATGATATTGGTGTCGCGTAGCACGGCGGCGACGGCCTCCAGTTCGTCCCGCGTCATGATCGCGCCGGTTGGGTTATTGGGATACGGCAGGATCAGCAGCTTGGTGCGCGGCGTGATTGCCGCGCGCAGGCGGTCGGGTGTCAGCTTGAACTGGTCCTTCGCCAGCGTCGGCAGGGGGACAGGGGTGCCGCCAGCCATCTGGGTCAGCGGGGTATAGCAGACGAAGCTGGGCTCGGGGATGAGCACCTCGTCGCCGGGGTTGACCAGCGCGCGGATGGCGTTGTCGATCGCCTCCGAACCGCCGACTGTAACGAGGATCTCCTTGTCCGCGTCATAGCAGAGCTGATATTTGCGGCGGGCCAACCCCGCGATCTGGCTGCGCAGCTCGGCAAGGCCCCAGTTGGAGGTGTAGAACGTCTGTCCCTTTTCCAGGGACTGAATGCCCGCGCGGCGAATCTGCCACGGGGTCTCGAAATCCGGCTCTCCGACGCCGAGCGAGATCGCATCCGGCATGGCTGCCGCTGCGTCAAAAAAGCGGCGGATGCCGGAGGGCTTTACGATCTTGACACGGTCGGAGAGCAGCTGCTCGTAATCTACCATGCCATCATGACCTCTCTTTTATCGCGATCGGAGGGGTCGAATTCTACACCGTAGTCCTTGTATTTCTTGAGGATGAAATGCGTGCCGGTGGACAGGACGTTTTCCATCGGCGCGAGCTGCTCGGAGACAAAGCGCGCAACCTCGCGCATGGTGCGGTCCTTGATGATGACCGTCAGATCGAAGCCGCCCGACATCAGGTAAACGCTTTCTACCTGATGATGGGAATAGATCTGGCGGGCGATCTCGTCGAAGCCCATGCCTTTTTCCGGCGTAATTTTGACCTCAATCAATGCAGTGACGCTTTCCTTGGAGGTCTTGTCCCAGTCGATAACGGTTTTATAACCAAGAATGGTATCGTTTTTTTCAAAGGTGCGGACCGCGTCAACGACCTCTGCTTCGGTCGCGCCTGTCATGGCGGCAAGCTGCGCCGGCGTCAGGCGTGCGTCCTGGCTGAGCAGATCCAGCAATTTTTCAGGGTTTTCCATGATAACGCCCTCCTGTTTCAGATAAAGATTGGGTTTATTATAGCACCAATCCGGCGGCTTGTCCACTGTGTGTACACAGCCCAGGGCGGGAAAGCCGGGCAGACGGCCGGAACAAGGAGGGGAGCGGCGGGGCAGGGCAAGATGATAGCGCCGCCTGCTGCAGACTACAATATTTTGCGGCATACGCGGGATAAGTCTGCAAAATACTGTTGCGGAAACCGGTAAAACGCGGTACAATGATAAGCAGAAAGGTGGTACCCTTTTCCATGGCATTCACAGGCTTTCCTGCCGCGGGCATCGACCTGCTGCAGCTCAACCGTCTGCAAAACAGCAGAGAATTTTACGAATCGCATAAAGAAGAGATCAAACGGCTGGCGATCCAGCCATTTCATGAATTGATCGCGGAGATGACCCCAGCCATGCTGGAGATCGACCCGCTGTTTGTGGTCACGCCCTCGCGCATGGTATCGCGTGTACGGCGCGATACCCGCTATACCAAGGATAAGACGCTTTACCGCGCGAATATGTGGATGTTTTTCCGCCGCCCGCGTCGGGAGCATGAGTCCGTGCCGTGCTATTATTTCGAAATTCATCCGGAGTTCTGGGGCTTTGGCTGCTGGGGCGCTTGGGGGAAAGGCGAGATGGAGGCGCTGCGTGAGATGATTCTGAAAGAGGATAAGCTGTTTCTGGAGGCGTATGAAGCGGTCCGCGCCTGCCCGCAGGTGCGGCTGGATGGGGAATTGTATAAGCGTCCGAAATTTCCGGATGCAAAGCCCGCCTACCAGACCTGGTTGAACCGGAAAGAGATTGGTGTGGACTTTCGGGAAACAAACGACTTCTCCCCCGTGTTGGACGGGTCGTTTGTCGGGCCGATGGTGGATACCATGCGCCGGCTCGCGCCGCTGTACCGTTTCCTGCTCGCGGCAAAGGAAAGAGCGGGCGCCGCACCGCGGGAGGCGCTCGAATGAGGTATGTTGCGCTCGATTTTGAAACAGGAAACGCTTCCCCGCTCAGCGCCTGCGCGCTTGGCGTGGCGGTGTTTGAGGATCGCAGCCTGATCCGTGAGCAGGTATCGCTTATCAAGCCGCCCGCTTGCGTTGGGAAGTTCCACTGGGGCAATGTCAGGGTCAACCATATCAAGGAACGCATGGTGGCAGACGCGCCGGCGTTTGATATGGTTTGGAACACAGTGGCGCAGGAGGCGGAGGGTAGTGTTCTGGTCTGCCATAACGCGATGTTTGATACGGCGGTGCTGTGCGCATGCCTGAGCCATTACCAGCTGCCGGCGCCGGAGTGCCGCTATATCTGTACGGTAAAGGTGGCCCGGCGCGTATGGCCGGCGCTGAAAAATCATAAACTGGATACGGTATCCGCAGCGCTCGGTATTGAGCTGAATCATCACGAGGCATGCTCGGATGCACGGGCGGCCGGCTGGATTCTGCAGGCGGCGCTGCAGGAAACGGGGAGCACGGACGCGGATGCGCTCGCGGCGAAGATCGGGATGCGGCTGGGCCGGATCTCGTCCATGGGGACGACGCCCTGCAGCATCGCAAAGGATATACGAATCGAAAATACGGTGTGACCGGTTTCACATATTTGTCAAAAGGAGAGAAAAGCTATGAAAAATTATCTGGATTCCATCGACCGTGAGGCGTTGCGCAGCCGCGCCAATCAGGTGCTTGGCTATGCGAACGATGCGCGCGACTGTGCGGCCCGTTGGACGGACCACGCGGTGTCCAAGGCGCAGGGGTTCTCGATGTTTGATTTCGCGGTATTCAAGATCTGCATGCTGTCGTTCGGGCTGTGGCTCGGTGCCTGCTTTGCAAAGTTCTTCAAAAAGTTTCGGGGTGTCTTGTTCGTCGCGTTTGCTGCGACCTGGATGTACTTGTTCTGGCGTATTTTCTTTGATGATGAAGAATAACCAGTGGCCGGAAGGATAGGAGAGGAGCGTGTCCGTGCAGGAACCAACAGAACATCATAGGACGGAAGCGCAGAATCAGCCCCACTATTTCCAGTGGGGCTTAACGGCGTTCTGCGTGATCGTTTCCAGTGTGCTTGTTTTTTATTTTCTGGGCTGGCTGCCGATCATCTGGCGCATGATCAAAAAGCTGCTCGGCATTCTGAGCCCGTTTATCTACGGCTTTGTGATGGCATACCTTCTGATGCCGGTATTCAACGGTCTGTACCGCGTGCTGCAGCCCAAGCTGGCGCAGCGGATGAAACGGGGGACGCAGATCGCCAAGGGGCTTTGCAGCATCCTGTCCCTGCTGATTGGTCTTGCGGTCGTGGGCGTGCTGCTGTGGATGGTGCTGCCGCAGCTGATCGTAAGCGTGTTCTCCCTGCTGGAATCCATGGATACCTATCTGGACGAGATATCAACTTGGGTCGCGTCGCTGCTGAAAGACAATCCGGTGATCGAACGGAATTTTCTACAGTTGTATGAGCAGTTCTCCACACAGGTCGTCGACTGGGTGCAGAACAGCGCGCTGCCGCAGCTAGTCGCGCTGATGACCGGCGTTGTAACGACGGTTTCCGTCCTGTTCGACCTGCTGATCGGCATTATCATCGCGCTTTATATCCTCAACAGCAAGGATACCTTTTGCGCGCAGGCCAAAAAGACGCTGTACAGCGTGTTTTCCATCCAGCGCGCCAACCGTATCATCAAGCGTGTTGCTTATATCCACCGTGTATTCGGCGGGTTCATCACCGGCAAGCTGATTGATTCGCTCATCATCGGCCTGCTGTGCTTTGCTGGGCTGCGCATCCTGATGGGTTTCGGGCTGATGACGATGGACCAGTCGTATGCGCTCCTGATTTCGGTCATTATCGGCGTGACCAATATCATCCCGTTTTTTGGCCCGTTTATCGGGGCGGTGCCGAGTACCATCCTGATCATGGTCATCAGTCCGGTGCAGGCGGTATATTTTGTGCTGTTCATCCTGGCGCTCCAGCAGTTTGACGGGAATATCCTGGGGCCGAAAATACTGGGCAATTCCACTGGCCTGTCGAGCTTCTGGGTCATGTTTGCGATCCTTGTGTTCGGCGGCGTGTTCGGCTTTGTGGGGATGGCGGTCGGCGTGCCGCTGTTCGCCGTACTGTATACGATGGCGACCGAGGCGGTCAATAACCTGTTGAGAAAACGCGGCCTTTCGGTTGACACCAATGCTTACCGTGGGCCAAAACGTCTCGATCCGGAAACGCGGGCGTTTGTCGAGATCAGGGAGGAGGCCCCGCCGGTCAGCGCAAAGGAGCGGCGGGAAGCCGCACAGAAGGCGCGTGCGCAGGCGCAAAAGGAAAACGAAAAGGACTGACCGGCTGGTCAGTCCTTTTTTGCTTGATGTTTGCCGTGCGGTGTCGGGTTATTTCAGGCCGGCGGTGATGATCGCCATCTGATAGACCTCATCCGCGTTACAGCCGCGGGACAGATCGTTGATCGGCGCGTTCAGACCCTGCAGAATCGGGCCGTAGGCCTCGAAGCCGCCCAGACGCTGGGCGATTTTGTAGCCAATGTTGCCCGCGTTGATATCAGGGAAAATAAAGGTGTTGGCCTGGCCGGCAACCGGAGAGCCCTTGCACTTGGTCGCCGCAACGACAGGGGAGAACGCGGCGTCGAACTGCAGTTCGCCGTCTACCGCGAGATCAGGCGCAGCCGCTTTAGTTTTTTCGGTTGCATTCTTCATCATATCAACCGTTTCGCCCTTGCCGGAGCCTTTGGTCGAGTAGGATAGCATGGCCACCTTGGGGTCGATACCGAACGCCTTGGCGGTTTTTGCAGTTTCAATGGCGATTTCCATCAGATCGTCCTCGCTCGGATTGATATTGATCGCGCAGTCGCCCATCGCGTACAACTCGTCGCCGCCATCCTTGCCGTCGCGGCGCAGGATGAAGCAGGAGGATACGATCTTGTTGCCCGGCTTGGTCTTGATGATCTGCAGAGCAGGGCGGACGGTGTCCGCAGTCGAATAAGTAGCGCCGCCGAGCAGGGCGTCTGCCTTGCCCAGCTTGACCAGCATGGTGCCGAAATAATTGCCCTTGGAAAGCGCTGCGCGGCACTGCTCCTCGGTCATCTTGCCCTTGCGCAGCTCGACCATCCTGGCGACCATCGCGTCCATTTCCGGATAAGCCGCAGGGTCGATGATTTCCATGCCCTCGATGTCAAAACCGCCTGCGGCAGCGGCGGACTTGACTTCGTCCACATTGCCGACCAGGATAGAATCCAGCAGGCCGTCTTTCTTCAGGCGGGAGGCGGCTTCCAGAATGCGGGGGTCCGGCCCCTCGGTGAATACGATTTTACGCTTGTCGGCCTTGAGCGTGGCAATCAGATTTTCAAACATGATGCATTCTCCTCTAAATTTTTGTTCGTCTGTCAAACAGTTCCGATACCTCATTATACACCCAATGCTGATACTTCTACAAGTGTTATTTTGGGTATATTTTGGTTGCTTTATGGAGCGGTTTGGAAGAGCGTCCGAACGGTTGCAAAAGGGCAAACCTGGGCAGAATAAAGGGGAAAGGAGGTGGTCCGCATGCGCGTGGTGCGTTATTTGAACGGGAAGCGGCTTCACGGTGTGCTGCCGCCGCTGCTGCTTGACCAGGAAGGGATCGGCATGCTGCTGCGCGAGGCGCGCTTCCGGCAGGAACTTCCGTTGCCGGAGCCGCCGCCCTCTGCTATACTGGAAGCGGAGGAACGCGGTCTTGGAAAGGATATTTCATGAAACACACCGCATTATATCTGCGCGTATCGACCGAAGCACAGGCGGACGAAGGATACTCGCTCGCGGCGCAGGCCGAAAAACTGGAAGCGTACTGCCGGATGAAAGGGATCACCCGCTTCCGTCGGTATGTGGACGGCGGTTTTTCCGGCTCAAACCTGACACGGCCGGCCGTTACCGAGTTGGTGGAGGAAATCCGCGCCGGCGCGGTCGAGCGCGTCGTTGTCTACAAGCTTGACCGCCTGAGCCGAAGCCAGAAAGACACGCTTTACCTGATTGAGGACGTTTTTCTGCCACATGGGGTGGACTTTGTATCGATCAATGAAAATATTGATACCGGCAGTCCGTATGGGCGCGCGATGATCGGTATTCTGTCCGCATTTGCTCAGCTCGAACGAGAGAACATCTTTCTGCGCACCCGTATGGGCATGGTCGAGCGCGTCAAGCAGGGCTTCTGGCCGGGCGGCGGCAAAATACCGTTTGGATATGATTACGACGCGGGGAAGGGCATCCTGGTTCCCAACAGCGATGCGGATACCGTACGCGAGATCTACGCGCGGTATCTGGAGGGCCAGTCGGCCGGACGCATCGCGCGCGAGTTGGGGCTGAAATACGAGCATCTGGTGCGGCAGATATTGGATCGGGAGAGCAACACAGGCGTGATCGTCTATAAAGGCGAGCGCTACGCGGGGCGGCATGAGCCGCTTATTGACCGCGAAACCTTTGCGCGAGCGCAGCGCCGGCTGCACCGCCCCAACCGGCCGCGCGCTGCGGGGGCGGGCAAGCTGCTGGCCGGCCTACTGGTCTGCGGACACTGCGGCGCTAAAATGCGCTATCAGAAATGGGGCAACGCGGGGGATAAGCTGGTCTGCTACTCACGGGATAAGTCCAAGCCCCATCTGGTGCATGATGCCGCCTGTCCGAATCGGGGGGTGATGGCGCGCGAGGTGGAGGCGATTGTCATACGCGATCTGGCGAGGCTGTCCGCGCAGCCGTCGGTGCCACGCCAACGGCAGGGGGATGCGGCAGAGTGCCGCCGGACGCTGGAGCGGGTCCAGCGCAAGCTGCGCCGCCTGTACGAGCTGTATGCCGACGCGGAGGACGATACGCTGCGCGAATCGATCGAGCGCGTCAAAAAAGAGCGGGAACGGGCCGAGCAGGCGCTTTCCGCCGCGCAGCGGCAGGAGCAGCGGCGGGAGGATGAGGAAGCGCGGCGGGCGTTATATACCATCGGCGCCTGTTGGGACAGCCTGGCCGGTGAGGAGCGGCAGGCGCTGATACGCGCCTGCGTGGAAAAGATCGTGCTGCAAAACGGCAAGGTCGAAATATATTATGCCATTGAGGGCGCCAGCGGATACGGAACGGTAGCGGGATAGCTGTTTTCTCCTTTGTACGTTCATGCCGATGATTATAGGGGAAATCCGGCGCTACCTGCGGGACAACAGCGCGCTGCGGGTATCCCGCAGCCTTCGGGATACCGCCTATAAGGCGCTGCAGGCCAAGGAAGCCTTCATGCGCGAGCACCAGCGCGAGCCGGATATCGTGGAGCTGGCCAAGGCGATGGACGTACCCAAGGAGGAGGTGGTATTCGCGCTTGACGCGATTCTTGATCCGGTGTCCCTGTTTGAGCCGGTTTTTCATGACGGCGCGGACACGGTATGTGTGATGGACCAGGTGGGAGACAATAAAAATACCGATGAGAACTGGCTCGCCCGCATCGCGCTGCGCGAAGCGATCGACAGCCTGAGTGAGCGGGAGAAACGCATCATCCGGCTGCGCTTTTTCGAGGGGCGGACGCAGATGGAGGTGGCGGAGGAGATCCACATTTCGCAGGCGCAGGTATCCCGTCTGGAAAAGGGAGCGCTCGACCACATTAGGAAGCAGATCTAGCAAAAACGATGGGAAGGCGCGCCGCGGTTCCAAAGCGGCGTCCGGTAGGAAAAGAACACGGCACAGCTTTAAGCTGTGCCGTGTTTTGCATGACAGATACGCAGGTAGCTATCGGGTATCGGAAGTGCTGTTGATCGGTGTGGCGCTCAGTATGACGCGGGACGAGGGGATGCCCTGTCTCGACATATAGGCGGAAAGCGAGCGCACGGTCTGCGCTGTGGAGGCGCTGTGATGCAGGCGGACCACGACGGTCGCAGTCGTTGAGACAAAGTTCTGGGCGGTGGTGGCGTATGCCCTTGCCGCGGACTGGGTGGCGTCCCCGCTGTCAAAGGTGGAGTCCCACAGCCGGTAGCCGGCGCCGATCAGGGCGTCGCGCTGTGCCTGTGTCAATTTGACGCAGCCCGTATCGTTGGAAACGATGCGCGTGGATACGCCGGTGAGCAGCGTCAGACGCTCGTTTGCAGCGGTCAGGCTGGCAACCAGGTCGGCGGGCGCGGTCTGGGGGGAAGCGTTCAGCAGCAGTGCGGGGGTATGCCCCTCCGCAACGATGCGGCGCACGGTGTCGTCCGTCCAGGTGGACGCATCCACGGGAAGGAAAAACGTTGCCAGGCGGCCGGCGCTGTGGAGCGCGTCCAGCACGGCGGGGGTGTTGGTGGTCGGCGCGCCATAGAAAGTCAGGTAAACCCGCGCGGGCTTCTGCGTCGGTTTTTCTTCAACCGGTGGGATGGGAGGCTCGGCCGGCTGCTCGGTCGTTTGGCCGCTGCCGTCCGATGGAGTGGACGGCGTGACGCCCTTGTATGTATTGATTGCGCTTTGGATCGAATCTGCATTGGAGGAGGTGAACGAGGAGTCGCTTTGCGCCGAACCGTCGGTCACGCGCAGTACGGTTTCACCGGAAAAGGACAGCGTGGAATAGCTCAGGCCGAATTTGCCGCAGCACAGCTTGACCGGCACATAAACCGTTCCGTTCCGATGGTATGCAGGGGGAGAATAGCTGTTCAGGTTCTGGTCGTATACATATCCCTCGTCGGGGGAGAAGCTGAGCGTTTCCCCGTTTGCAGAGAGACTCAGCACGCCGCCCTCCTGCGAAGCGGAAACGCCAAGCATGGTGAAGACGCTGTACGGCACATACAGCTCGCCGCCGAGACGCGCGGGCATGGTGCCGTCGTCAAGCGGCAGAAGCGTATCATTGACCGCGGTCAGCGTAAGCGCGCGGGCGGGGACGGGGCAAGTAAACAGGACCAGCGCCGCGCACAGCAGCACACTGAGCAGCTTTTTCCATTTCTGTTTGATGCGCGGTCACCCCTTTCAGCAATTCATACGAACTTATTATATCAAAACACGGCGGGTTTGTCACCCTTTGTATCGAAAAACGCCTTGCTTTATCTTGGCAAAGTGCTATAATAAAAGAAAAAACAAATAGAAAGAGTGAATCCACCATGCTGCAGATCAAAAAACAGCTCACAGCCAACAAAAAGTCCAAGCCGGATGAAAACAGCCTCGGCTTCGGCGTCTATTATACCGATCACATGCTGATCATCGACCACGATGAGGAGCAGGGCTGGCACGACGCGCGTATCGTACCGTATGAGCCGCTTCAGATCGATCCTGCAGCCATGGTCCTGCATTACGCGATGGAGTCGTTCGAGGGCATGAAAGCCTACCGCACGCCCGATGGTTCGATCCAACTGTTCCGGCCGGACAAAAATGCGCAGCGCATGATTAACACCAATCACCGCATGTGCCTGCCGAGCCTGCCGGTGGAGGATTTTGTGCAGGCGGTTAAGGAAATTGTTTCGGTTGAAAAGGATTGGGTGCCGCATGCGGAAGGTACCAGCCTGTATATCCGCCCATTCGTGATCGCGACTGAGCCGCACCTTGGCGTGCGCCCGTCCAGAACGCACCAGTTCATCATCATCTGTTCGCCGGTCGGCGCGTATTATTCGACAGGTATCAATCCGGTCAAGATCTTTGTGGAGGATGAATATACCCGCGCCTGCCCGGGCGGCACGGGTTTTACCAAGTGCGGCGGCAACTATGCGGCCAGCCTGATCTCGCAGGTAAAGGCGCATGAGCTTGGCTATGAGCAGACACTGTGGCTGGACGGTGTGGAGCATAAATATGTGGAGGAAGTGGGATCGATGAACTGCTTCTTCAAGATTGGCGGCACGGTCTACACCGCGCCCTGTATGGGTACGGTCCTGCCGGGCGTTACCCGTATGAGCTGCATCGATCTTCTCAAGCACTGGGGCGTTCCGGTGTCTGAGGAGCGCCTGCCGATCGCGGACGTGATGCAGGCCTCCAAGGACGGGAAGCTGGAAGAGGTGTTCGGCACTGGTACGGCGGCGGTCATTTCTCCGGTCGGCGAACTGCGCTACGAGGGCGACGTTGCCTATATCAACAACGGTGAGATCGGCGAGATCACCCATAAGCTGTACAATACTCTGACCGGCATCCAGTGGGGTACCATGCCGGATGAGCTGGGCTGGACGGTCAAGGTTGATTGATCGCAGGATAAATTTGTGAAAAGAGGCTCGGAATCATTTCCGAGCCTCTTTTTAACGGCCGTGCTACAGCAAACATGGTCCGCGCGGCGTGCGCCGGTCAATCCAGCAGAGAGAGCTGCCGTTCCGCAAGGTTGACGATGCGCAGGCCCCGCTGCCGCGCCATGCGCACGGTCTGCGCGGTGCCGCCGGGCTGTCCGTCAAAGAAGCAGATCAGCAGGGAGGCCGCGTCCACCATGAACTGGTTGCGTGCGGCATAGCAGCCGGTATGATACTCCCGTGACAGGGAGTATACCCCGTCCGCCGCGAGCAGGCAACGATTGAACCGGCGCTTCCATTCCGCTGCATAGCGGGACGCCTGCCCGTCAAACGGGACCGCGCATAAAAGCTGCACCGGAAGCTGCGCGCGCGTCCGAAGCACGGCTTCCGCGGCCCAGAGGTCAAAACCGGTGGACATACCGGACAGAAAGCGGGTATAGCCCTGGCCGGCGGCATGGCGGATTGCCCGGTCAAGCGCCTCCCGTAAGGCGCTGGCGGCCGGGGAATCGTCCGTCCGAAACGGCATTTTTTCGATTCGATATCCGGAAAAACAACAGGTTTCTCCGCGCAGGCTATCCATGGACATCCCCTCCGACGAGAACAAATGTTCTGATTATGGACAGTATACACCGGATGCCGCCAAAACGCAAGTTGAAAATCAGAAAAAAGCTGGTACAATAGAAGTACCTTAGAGGAAAGGGGGATGGGGTCGTGAATGGGCAAAACCGGCTGGCATACCTGATAAAACGGATGGTTTACCGTTTTTTTTCGGACGGGATCCCGCAGGCGGCGGCGGAGCTGTCGTATTTCCTGTTGTTTTCCATGTTCCCGCTGCTGATGTTTGTCAACTCGCTTCTGGCACAGCTCGATATTTCGATCGAGAGCATACAGCCCGTGCTGGAGCTGCTGCCCAAGAGCCTGCAGCAGTTGATCACCTCCTATCTGGCGCAGCTTTCCAACTCCCCCTCGTTCAGTCCCATGCTGATCGGCATTGTGCTGACCTTGTATTTTTTGTCCCGCGCGGTCCGCTCCATGATGCGCACGGTCAATGACATCTACCATGTCGAGGTACAGCGCGGCGTCCTGCGCGATGTGCTGATCTCGTTCGGCATTACGGCGGGCTTTCTGGTATCGGTCGTTTGCAGCTTTATTCTGGCGGTTGCGGGACGGACGATCATCCGCATCCTGCCGCGGCTGATGCCAGTGCCGCAGGCGGCGCTGGATTTGACACATGACGCGAGCTTTTGGGTGATGATTGCGTTTATTTTTGTATTCCTCATGCTGTTCAACCGTGTGGTCCCCAACCTTCATCTGAAATTTCAGGAGGTATGGCCGGGGGCGCTGTTTTCCTTGGTCGCTTGGCTGCTGGTATCGTGGGCGTTTTCGTTTTATGTGGATAACATGGCCAATTATTCCGTGCTGTACGGCTCGCTCGGCGCAATCATCGTTTTGATGCTTTGGTTGTATATCGTCAGCATGATCCTGCTGATGGGGCCGCAGCTCAACCATACGTTAGTCATTATGCGGCTGTACCGCATGGAGGCCGAGAAGCATTTTCAATAAAAGGAGGTTTACTCGCCTCCTTTTTTATTTGTCAAAATGCAATATATAATTGACATTATAAAAAATATATCGTATAATTAAGAAAGCAAAAGAGGGGTAGCGCATGAAAAATAAAAAACTCAAACTCGCTCGGGTGGAAAAGGATCTGTCTCAGGCAGAACTGGCAGAACTGGTCGGTGTAACGCGACAAACCATTGGTTTGATCGAGGCGGGCGGCTATAACCCGACGCTCAACCTGTGTATTGCCATCTGCAGGGCGCTGGATAAGACGCTCGATCAATTATTTTGGGAGGAAAACTGAGATGGAGCAGAGAAAACAATGGATGATGGGGACTGCTGGACGAGCGCGGCAGGGAAATGGAATGGCTTGGGCGGCTGTGATCGTAAAAGCCGTCTTAAGTTTGTGATACGGAGGTGGAAAAGATGAAGCTGATTCGCAAAGCAAAAGATGAACGGGTGGTTGCGGAGATCAACCGGATCTATAAAGTTGGGTTTTATTTCCTGACGGCTGGTATTTTGGCTGATCTGGTGCTGCAGGCGCTGGGGATAAGCGTACAGAACGAAACGATAGGCGGAGCGGTCAACTTGGTGGAATTTGCTGTCGTGATGCTGGCACAGCTCTTTTGCATAGTACTGATGGCGCGCAAAGGCATGATGGATGACAACGCGTTTGCCGAAGCGGACTGTTATCCGTGGAAGCACTACCTGGTGCAGGGGGCGCTGGGGGGAGTAGCAGCCTCCGTCGTAGTCTGTGTACTCCAATGTGCGACCGGCGCAGTCTGGGTAGGGATGGGGGTGCCGGCTATTCTTCTGGTGTTTGCTGCGCAACTGCTGTTAACGGTGCCGCTGACTACGGTATTGGTGCTGCTGCTTACTTACGCTTCGTTCCGATATGCAAAGCGGCGCCGCGCCGGAACGGAAGAGGAGTGAGCGGTGCTTTATGATGCTGCTATAGTAAAAATTCACAGAATTTTCACACTCTGTTACCGAAATGTCGTTGCAGGCTTGCGATTTTCCATATACAATATATACATCGGGTAGTATGTATTGGAAAGGGGAGGACACAAGATGACGGCAGACCACAACATTTTAGAGGTGACACCGCGCGTGGAGGCGCTGGCGGAGATATGCCGGACAAACAGCCGGATCGATCCCGCGCTGTACAAGCAATATGACGTGAAGCGCGGCCTGCGCGACTTGAGCGGGAAGGGCGTACTGGCAGGGCTGACCAATATTTCGGACATCATATCGCAAAAAGAGGTCAATGGAGAAACGGTACCCTGCGAAGGGGAACTGTACTACCGGGGCATCAACATAAATGATCTGGTGCAGGGCTTCATGAAGGAGGGGCGCAAAGGCTACGAGGAGGTCGCCTACCTGCTGTTGTTCGGCAAGCTGCCGGACGCGGGCCAGCTTGCCGACTTCAAGGGTCTGCTTGCCCAGGGACGCACGCTGCCGACCAATTTCACACGCGATGTTATCATGAAAGCGCCGCCGCATGATATGATGAACAGCCTGTCGCGCAGCGTGCTGACGCTGGCTTCCTACGACAATTATGCGGATGATATCAGCCTGCCGAACGTGCTGCGCCAATGCCTGATGCTGGTTTCCGTGTTTCCGATGCTCGCGGTATATTCCTATCACGCCTATAATCACTATGAGTGCGGCGGTAGTATGTACATCCATTACCCCTCGGACAGCCTTTCCACGGCATCCAATTTCTTGCGCATGCTGCGTCCGGACATGCAGTACACGCCGCTGGAAGCGAGTGTGCTGGATCTGGCGCTTGTGCTGCATATGGAGCACGGCGGCGGTAATAATTCGTCCTTTACCACGCATGTGGTCACCTCTTCGGGAACGGATACCTATTCGGCGATCGCGGCGGCGCTCGGCTCGCTGAAAGGGCCTAAGCATGGCGGCGCCAATTATAAGGTTGTGCAGATGTTCGAGGACCTCAAGCGCAACGTTTCCGATGCCCATGACGACGAGCAGGTGGCCGATTATCTGGATAAGCTGCTGCGGCGCGAGGTGTTTGACCGCAAGGGGCTGATTTATGGCCTGGGGCATGCCGTGTATTCGATCTCCGACCCGCGCGCGCAGGTGTTCAAGTCGTTCGTCGGGCAGTTGGCCAAGGAAAAGGGCAGGGATGAGGATTTCGCCCTCTATTCCACGGTTGCGCGGCTGGCACCCAAGGTTATTGCAAAAGAGCGGCAGATTTACAAAGGCGTTTCCGCCAATGTGGATTTTTATTCCGGCTTTGTGTATTCCATGCTGGGGCTTCCGCCAGAGCTTTACACGCCTGTATTTGCCATGGCGCGTATCGTCGGCTGGAGCGCGCACCGGCTGGAGGAGCTGATTAATACGGACAAGATTATCCGGCCTGCCTACCGCTGTGTACAACCGGAAATCGGATATACCCCCCTTGGGGAACGGTAAGAAAAAGCGCGGATTCCGGTCCGCGCTTTAGACACATATACGCAAGGAGGAAAAATGATGAAAACAGTTGGGTTTATTGGCGTGGGCGTGATGGGGCGCTCCATGGTGCGCAACCTGCTGGGTGCAGGTTACGAGGTCGCGGTTTATTCGCGCACCAAGGCAAAGCTTACGGATTTCCTTGCCGAAAATGAAGTGCGCTGGTGCGACAGCGTTGCGGAATGCGCGAAAGGGCGCGATGCGGTTATTACGATGGTAGGCTATCCGAAGGATGTGGAGCAGGTCTATTTCGGCGGGGAGGGCATTCTGGCGGCGGCGAAGGCCGGCGCCTATCTGATCGATATGACCACGACCGATCCGAAGCTTGCGGTTCGGATTTCCCAGGAGGGGAAGCAGCGCGGGCTGCGCGTGCTGGATGCGCCGGTTTCCGGCGGCGACACAGGGGCGAAAAACGGCACGCTGTCCATCATGGTTGGTGGGGCGGAAGCGGATTACAAGGCGTGCCTGCCGCTGTTTGAAGCGATGGGAAAGCAGGTCGTTTATGAAGGTCCGGCCGGCGCGGGACAGCATACCAAGATGGCCAACCAGATTGCGATTTCGGGGACGATCGCCGGCGTGTGCGAAGCGCTCGCCTATGCAGAACACGCGGGGCTGGAGCCGGATAAGCTGCTCGCCAGCATTTCCAAGGGGGCGGCCGGCTCGTGGCAGATGGAGAACCTGATGCCAAAGATGGTAAAAGAGGATTATGCGCCGGGGTTTTTCCTCAAGCATTTTATCAAGGATATGAAGATTGCCCAATCGCAGGGCGGACCCGCGCTGCCGGTGTTGGAGCGCGTCTGCGCCATGTACGGCGATCTGGAAGCGGAAGGCATGGGTGACCTTGGCACACAGGCATTGATCCGGCATTACCGCGAAAGCTGAAAAAAGAGGGCCGCTCCTGCGGCCCTCTTTTCCGTTTCCCGCGCGGGGTACGGAAACCTGACCCGACCAGAACAACCTGCGCTGGTCGGTTATTTTTCGCTGAACGCGTCCTTTACCTTATCCCAGAAGCCCTTGCGCTTGCTCTGATTTTCATCGGTCGCGGATTCTTCAAATTCGCGCAGCAGCTTTTTCTGCTTTTCGGACAGATTTTTCGGCACTTCGATATTTACGCGGACATACTGATCGCCGCGGCCACGGCCGCTGACGTTCTGGATACCCTTGCCTTTCATACGGAACACGGTGCCGGTCTGCGTCCCTTCCGGCACCTTATATTCCACGCGCCCGTCGATCGTCGGCACCTGAAGCGTGTCGCCCAGCGCCGCCTGCGCGAACGAAATCGGGATCTCGACGTACACATCCTGCCCCTCGCGGGTAAAGATGGGATGCGGCCGGATGGACACGGTCACAAACAGGTCGCCCGCCGGCCCGCCGTTCACACCCGCGTTGCCCTGTCCGCGCTGCTGGATGGACTGTCCCTCGTCGATACCGGCAGGGATGTTTACCTTGAACTTGCGCGTTTTGCGCACGCGGCCTGCGCCGCCACACTTGGCGCAGGGCTTTTTGATGATCTTGCCGGTGCCGCGGCAGTTGGGACACGCGGTTTGCGTTTGGAACACACCGAGCGGGGTGCGCTGCGTCTGGGTCACAGAGCCCGTGCCGCGGCAGTTCGGGCAGGTTTCAGCGCTGGTACCCTTGGCCGCGCCCGTGCCGCCGCATTCGTCACAGGACTCGATGCGGTTTACCGAGATCTCCTTCTCGCAGCCGAACGCAGCCTCCTCGAACGAGAGGATGACCGTCTGCCGGATGGATTCGCCGCGCTGCGGCGCATTGCGGCTCTGTGAGCGACCACCGCCAAAGCCGCCGCCGAAGAACGAGCCGAACAAGTCGCCGAGGTCGCCCATATCGAACCCGCCGAAGCCGCTCGCTCCCGCGCTGCCTCCGTAGCTCGGGTCCACGCCCGCGAAGCCGAACTGGTCATACTTGGCGCGTTTATCCGCGTCGGAAAGGACCTCATAGGCCTCGTTGACCTCTTTGAATTTGTCGGCCGCATCGGGATTGTCTTTGTTCAGATCAGGGTGGTACTTGCGGGCCAGGCGGCGGTAAGCCTTTTTCAGCTCGTCCTCACTCGCGCCTTTTTGCACGCCCAGTACCTCGTAATAATCTCTTTTGTCAGCCATTATGCTCCCTCAAATAACGGAAAATGACATGCCGCAGGGCGGAACGGAGACCGTCCCGCCCCACGCGGCATGGAATTACTTGTTCTTATCGTCGTCGTCCTTGACCTCGGTGAAGTCCGCGTCGACGAAATCGCCCTGCGGGCCGGACTGTGCGCCCGGCTGGCCGCCCATGTTCGGGTCACCCTGCGGCGCCTGCTGCTGGTAGATCTTACCCGCCAGATCGCTGAACCTCTTGGACAGGCCATCGGTCGCCATCTTAATCATCTCGGTGTCGGTACCCTTGAGCGCCTCCTTAACCTTGTCGATCTCGGCCTGTACGCCGGCCTTTTCATCGGCGGACAGCTTATCGCCCAGGTCGGTCAGCGCTTTCTCGGACTGGAAGACAAGCTGCTCGGCGTTGTTGCGCACCTCGACCGCTTCCTTGTTCTTCTTATCCTGTTCCGCGTACTGCTCAGCCTCGTGCATGGCCTTGTCGATCTCGTCCTGCGAGAGATTGGTGGACGCGGTAATGGTGATCTTCTGCTCCTTGCCTGTACCCAAGTCCTTGGCGGATACGTTTACGATGCCGTTCGCGTCGATATCAAAGGTAACCTCGATCTGCGGCACACCGCGCGGCGCCGGGGCGATACCGTCCAGCGTGAAGCGGCCGAGCGTCTTGTTGCCCGCAGCCATCTCGCGCTCGCCCTGCAGGACGTGGATTTCAACCGACGGCTGATTGTCGGCTGCGGTGGAGAAGATCTGGCTCTTCTTGGTGGGAATGGTGGTGTTGCGGTCAATCAGCTTGGTGCATACGCCGCCCAGCGTCTCAATGCCGAGGGACAGCGGGGTGACGTCGAGCAGCAGTACGTCCTTGACCTCGCCGCCAAGCACGCCGCCCTGGATGGACGCGCCAATCGCGACGCATTCGTCCGGATTGATGCCCTTGAAGCCGTCCTTGCCGGTGATGCCCTTAACAGCCTCCTGCACGGCGGGAATGCGGGTCGAGCCGCCCACCAGCAATACCTTGGACAGGTCGGAGGCGGACAGGCCGGCATCGCTCATCGCCTGCCGTACCGGACCCATGGTGCGCTCGACCAGGTCGGCGGTCAGCTCGTTGAACTTCGCGCGGGTCAGCGTCAGCTCGAGGTGCTTCGGGCCGGTCGCGTCCGCGGTGATATACGGCTGGTTGATCGAGGTCTGCGCCATGCCGGACAACTCGATCTTAGCCTTTTCCGCCGCCTCCTTCAGGCGCTGCATGGCCATCCTGTCGGCGGACAGGTCGATGCCGTTGGATTTCTTGAACTCCGCGACCATCCAGTCGATGATGCGCTGGTCGAAGTCGTCGCCGCCGAGATGGGTGTCGCCCGCGGTGGACAGCACTTCGAGCACGCCCTCGCCGATGTCGAGGATGGAAACGTCGAACGTGCCGCCGCCGAGGTCGTAGACCATGATCTTCTGCTCGGCTTCCTTATCCACACCGTAAGCCAGCGCAGCCGCGGTCGGCTCGTTGATGATGCGCAGAACCTCAAGACCCGCGATCTTGCCCGCGTCCTTGGTCGCCTGGCGCTGGGAGTCGGAGAAGTACGCCGGCACGGTGATGACCGCCTGGGTCACCGGCTGACCGAGGTAGGCTTCCGCGTCCGCCTTGAGCTTTTGCAGGATCATTGCGGAGATCTCCTGCGGGGAATAGGGCTTGCCATCAATGTTGACGCGGTAGTCCGAGCCCATGTGGCGCTTGATGGAAATAATCGTGCGGTCTGCGTTGGTCACAGCCTGGCGCTTGGCCACCTGGCCCACCATACGCTCGCCGTCCTTGGAGAACGCGACTACCGACGGAGTCGTGCGCGCGCCTTCCGCGTTGGGGATGACGACAGCCTCGCCGCCTTCCATAACGGATACGCAGGAATTTGTTGTACCAAGGTCGATACCAATGATTTTGCCCATGTTGATAGCACTCCTTTATATGATTCGATATTGTTTTCTCTGTATCAGGGATGCGCGGTGACGCGCGCGTTTATCAGGAACTTTCCGCAAGCGGAAAGTTCCATAAAATCCGAGAGCATGTATCTCGGATTTTATTCCTCGATTCAGCCGCCTTGGACGGCGGCATTCGGATGTCGAAAGCAAGTTTCAAAGGAAATTGCTTTCGTATAGGGGACTTTTGAAGTCCCCTATAGGGTTTTCAGTTTGCAACCTTTACCATCGCGTGCCGGATCACCTTGTCGCCTATCTGGAAGCCCTGCTGGAATACCTCGGCGATCACGCTTTCTCCCAGCGCTTCATCTTCGACATGCATCACGGCGTTGTGGAAATTCGGGTCGAACGTGGTGCCGGCCGAAGCCTCGATCACGGTGACGTTCAGGCCTTTCAGGCTGTCGGTCAGTTGGGTCATGGTCAGTTCCACGCCCTTTTTGTATTCCGCATCCGCGGTCTCGGCCTTGAGCGCACGCTCAAGGTTGTCATAGGTGGGGAGAAGCGCGGTCACCGCGCGGCTGACCGCGTCCGTATACGCCTGCTCGCGCTCACGCTGGCTGCGCTTGCGGAAGTTGTCGTATTCCGCCGCCATGCGGAGATAGCGGTCATTCAGCTCCTCGTATTTTGCTTTCCAGTTTTCGGCGGGCGCAGCCTGTTCCTCCTGTGCGGCGGCCTTTGCCGTTTCATCCTCGGACGGGGTTTCCGGCGCCTTCTGCTCGGCTTCGGCCGGATCGGACTGCTTTTTCTTGCTCATATTGTTTTCATGCCTCCATTTGCTGAAAATCCCGATGTTCAGGGATTTCCGTCTTTCTCGTCTAAAAAGGTCTCGGCAATCAACTGATTCAGCCCCTTGGCGAAGCGGCTGAGTTGCGCGGACAGCTTGGCGTAATCCATGCGGGTCGGCCCCACGATGCCGATCGCGCCCTGACCGATTTTGCCGATATCGTATTTTGCATAAATCGCGGATGTATCGCTAAGCGGGTTCTCCCCGTTTTCCGGCCCGATGAAGAACTGGATTCCCTCAATCTTACGGGTCGTAGGCAACAGGTGCCGGCTGTCATCCTCCATATAGTCAAGCAGCGCCTGCGCTTTGTGCAGGTCCTTGTATTCCGGAAAGCGCAGCAGCTTGTTGGTCCCGTCCAGAAAGACCTTCTGATCCCCCAGCTCTTCGATCAGTTCGGCGACATATTCGGCCACGGGGGCCAAAAGGGCGGTCAATCCCGCGGCCCTGCGCACGATATCGAAACGCTCGGCCGTGATGTGGCTGAGCGGCAGGCCGGTCAGCGTCTGGTTGAGGACATAGGTGAGAAGCTCGGCCTCGTCCTTGGTGACGTCGGTCATGGTCCGCACCATTTTATTTTTGACCGAGCCGGAGTCGGTTACAACCACGATGACAAAATTCATTTTGTCAATGGCGATGATCTCGAACTGGCGGATGGATGCCTGGGTCATGGCGGGGGTGATCGCGACGGAAGCGTAATTGGTCAGGCTGGAAATCAGCTTGCCCGCCTCGCGTATCAAATGGTCGAGCTCGCGCACCTTGGTCTGCAGGATGCTCTGCAGCGGCGCGGCGTCGTCCGGCGTTTCAGCCGGTTGCTCCATCAGCTCGTCAACATAAAGACGGTAGCCCTGCGGCGAAGGAATGCGGCCGGCGGAGGTGTGCGGCTTTTCCAGAAAACCCATTTCCTCCAGCTCGCTCATCTCGTTGCGGATGGTGGCGGAGGAAAACGGAAGCGCATGCCCCTCGGTCAGTGCCTTGGAGCCGACTGGCTCGGCTGTGCGGATATAATCGCCGATGATGGCCTTGAGGATCTGCTTTTTTCGTTCCGAAAGCTCCACCTGAGCGGACTCCTTTCCTGTGTGAAAACGGGTTAGCACTCCGCCTATCTGAGTGCTAAAACTAATTTACCACCGCGTAGCGGCAAAGTCAAGTCTCGTTTATGAATATTTTGTTAAATGATAGGAAACGGGCTGTCACAGCCGGATAGGGACTGCTAATGTGCTGGAAAGAGCAGGGGAGCGGGCGGCCCGCTTGTGCAAAAGTATGCTTGTGGGGCGGCGTAAAACGTGGTATAATATTTCCATATTGCTATTAAGGAAAGGTAAGGAGCTTTCGGTGTGAAAAATCGCGGGCAAATACGGAATTTTTCCATCATCGCGCATATCGACCACGGCAAGTCGACGCTGGCGGACCGCCTGCTCGAACAGTGCAAGGCCGTGTCCCAGCGTGAGATGGAGGAACAACTGCTTGACAATATGGATCTGGAGCGCGAGCGCGGCATCACGATCAAGGCGCGCGCGGTGCGCATGGAATACGAGGCCGACGACGGCCAGACCTATGAGATGAACCTGATCGACACGCCCGGGCATGTGGACTTCAATTATGAGGTTTCTCGTTCGCTCGCCGCGTGCGAGGGCGCGCTGCTGGTGGTGGATGCGGCACAGGGGATCGAGGCGCAGACGCTGGGCAACACCTACCTCGCTATTGACGCGGGGCTGGAGGTTGTACCGGTCATCAACAAGATCGACCTGCCCGCGGCGGACGCGCCGCGCGTCAAGCAGGAGATCGAGGACATCATCGGTATCCCAGCCGAGGATAGTCCGGAGATCTCGGCCAAAATGAATATCAACATCCACGCGGTACTCGAACGCATCGTGTCCGACATCCCCGCACCGCAGGGCGACGCAGACGCGCCGCTGCGCGCGCTTATCTTTGACAGCCAGTACGACCCCTATAAGGGCGTTATTGTTTATATGAGGCTGATGGACGGCAGCATCCGGCCGGGCATGAGGGTGAAAATGATGGCCACGGGTGCGGAGTTCCAGGTACTCGAATGCGGCTATATGCTGCCGCTCGGCCTGTCGCCCCAGCGGGAGCTGTGCGCGGGCGAGGTCGGCTACTTTACCGCGTCTATCAAGACCGTGTCCGATACCCGTGTGGGCGACACGGTCACCGAGGCGGGACGGCCGACCGCGGAGCCGCTGCCCGGCTACCGTCCGGCGCAGCCCATGGTGTTCTGCGGCATCTATACCGAGGACGGCTCCAAATACCCCGACCTGCGCGACGCGCTGGAAAAGCTCCAACTCAACGATGCGGCGCTGTCGTTCGAGCCGGAAAGCTCGGTCGCGCTGGGCTTCGGCTTCCGCTGTGGTTTCCTCGGCATGCTGCATATGGAGGTCATCCAGGAGCGGCTTGAACGCGAGTTCGACCTCGACCTGGTCACCACGCTGCCCTCGGTCGTGTATGAGATCGTGCGGACCGACGGCGCGGTTGTCCATTGCGACAACCCGCACGACTACCCCGACCCCGGCCTGATCGACGAGGCGCGCGAGCCGTTCGTCAAGGCCACCATTATGACCCCGCAAGAATTTGTCGGCAATATCATGCCCATGTGCCAGGAGCGCCGCGGCGTGTTCAAGGATATGCAGTATCTTGACTCCAACCTGGTCGAACTGCACTACGAAATGCCGATCAATGAAATCATCTACGACTTTTTCGACGCGCTTAAGGCGCGCACCAAAGGCTACGCTTCGCTTGACTATGAGCTGCTCGACTACCGGCCGAGCGACCTGGTAAAGGTGGACATGCTGCTCAACGGCGACCAGGTGGACGCGCTTTCCTTTATTGTCCACCGCGAGAAGGCCTACGGCCGCGCGCGCCGCATCTGTGAAAAGCTCAAGGAGAATATCCCGCGCCAGCTGTTCGAGGTGCCTATCCAGGCCGCGATCGGTGGCAAGGTGATTGCGCGCGAAACGGTCAAGGCGATGCGTAAGGATGTACTCGCCAAGTGCTACGGCGGCGATATCACCCGCAAGAAGAAGCTGCTGGAAAAGCAGAAGGAAGGTAAAAAGAAGATGCGTTCGCTCGGTACGGTGCAGATCCCGACCGAGGCGTTCATGGCGGTGCTCAAGCTGGACGAGGAATCATGAGTAAATTTAGTTATCGAAACAAGCCGCTCGGCCTGTACCTGCATATCCCGTTCTGCGTGCAGAAATGCGGCTACTGTGATTTTTACTCCGTGCCGGACAAGGAACTGATGAAAGACTATGTTTCGGCGCTGCTGACCCATATCCGCTCCTACGGCGCGCTGTGCAGCGGCTACACGGTGGATACGGTCTATATTGGCGGCGGCACGCCGACATGCCTGGGGCCGAAATACCTCGGCCGCATCCTGCAGGAGGTGCGGAACAAGTTTCCCCTTGCGGATGACGCGGAGATCACGGTCGAGTGCAATCCGGAAAGCACGGATAAAAAAATGCTGGAAATGATGAAAAAGCAGGGCGTGAACCGGCTGTCGTTCGGTGTGCAGTCCGCACATGACGACGAACTGAAGGCCATCGGCCGCCTCCATACGTTCCAGCAGGCGAAGGATGCGGTTGACCTGGCGCGGGAGAAAGGTTTTTCCAATATCAGTCTGGACCTGATGTACGGCCTGCCCGGGCAGACGCAGGAGCGGTTTCTCGACTCGGTGGAGCAGTGCCTTGCGCTCGGTCCGAAGCATCTGTCCTGCTACGGGCTGAAGCTCGAACCGGCCACGCCGATGGGGCGCGAAAACCCGACTCTGCCCGATGACGACGCGCAGGCGGACACCTATCTCGCCATGTGCGAGCTGCTCCGCAAGGACGGCTTTGAGCATTATGAAATATCCAACTTCGCCCGTCCGGGCTTTCGGTCGCGCCACAATCAGAAATACTGGGACCTGTCCGAGTATCTGGGGCTGGGGCCGGGCGCGCATTCGTTTATGAACGGGCGCCGGTTCGAGTTCGCGCGCGACATCAAGGCCTACATAAGCGGCGAGGATATCCTGCGGGACGAGGACGAGGTGCCGACGTTCCAGCGGCAGGGCGAATACCTGATGGTACGCCTGCGTACCTCGGACGGGGTGGACTTCCTCGATTTGGAGAAACGGTATAACATCGACTCCACACCCTATGAGGAAGCGTTCCGCGGCCTGATGGGAAACGAGCTGGTCGCCCATCAGGGTACGCGCTGGTACCTGACCGAAAAGGGGTTCCTGGTATCCAACAGTATTATCAACACCATTGTCGCGGCTGGCCAGCCGGACATGGGGGAACAATAATCAATTAATTTTTTGGAGGAATAAAACATGCGCGCAGTTATCACGGTGGTCGGTAAGGACCGCACGGGCATTATCGCTAAGATATCCGACACGCTGTACAGGCATCGGGTGAATATTGTCGATATTTCGCAGAATGTTATGGAGGATATGTTCGCCATGGTCATGCTGGTGAATATCGATCAGTGTACGGTGGATTTCACCGCGCTGGCCGACCTGCTCGATCAGGACGGAGAAACGCTTGGCATGAAGATCCATACCATGCATGAGGATATCTTCGACGCGATGCACAAAATATAAAAAACGACATTTTCCGCCAAACGGCGCTGCGCGCGGGAAGAGTGCGTGCGGAAGAAAAAATATCCTGTTATGGGTAAATACGGGGACTATTATTATGTCAATGATCAACACAAAAGATATACTGGAAACCATCAAGATGATAGAGGAGGAGCACCTCGACATCCGCACGATCACGATGGGCATTTCGCTGCGCGACCTGGCCAGCAGCGACATCCATGTGCTGGCGGACAAGGTGTATGACAAAATCACCCGCCGCGCGGAAAAGCTGGTCGCGACCGGCGAGCAGATCGAGCGCGAGCTGGGTATCCCGATCATCAACAAGCGTATTTCGGTCACCCCGATCGCGATGATCGGCGCAGTGACGGATGCGGACAGCTATGTGCCGCTGGCCAGGGCGCTCGACCGCGCTGCGTCGGCTACCGGCGTCAACTTTGTCGGCGGTTTTTCCGCGCTGGTGCAGAAAGGTTTTGCCAAGGGCGACGAGATCCTCATCAATTCCATACCCGAGGCGCTGGCTGAGACCAGTCTGGTCTGCTCGTCGGTCAACGTGGCCTCGACCAAGGCGGGCGTCAATCTGGACGCCATTGCGCTGATGGGGCGTATCATCAAGCAGACCGCCGAGCTGACAAAGGACAACGAATCCATGGGTTGCTCTAAGCTGGTCGTATTCGCCAACGCGGTGGACGACAACCCGTTCATGGCGGGTGCGTTCCATGGCATCGGCGAGCCGGAAACCGTTATCAATGTCGGCGTATCCGGCCCGGGCGTGGTGCAGTCGGCTATCCGACGCGCGGGCGACTGCCCGATTAACGAGGTGGCTGAAGTCATTAAAAAGACCGCGTTCAAGATTACCCGCATGGGCCAGCTTGTCGGCGCGCTGGCGAGCCAGCGTTTAGGCGTGCCGTTCGGCATTGTAGACCTGTCGCTCGCGCCGACGCCGGCAATCGGTGACTCGGTCGCGCGCATCCTCGAAGAGGTCGGCCTGGAGGTCTGCGGCTGCTGCGGTACGACTGCTATCCTGGCGATGCTCAACGACGCGGTCAAAAAGGGCGGCGTGATGGCGTCGTCCAGCGTCGGCGGGCTGTCGGGCGCGTTTATTCCGGTGTCCGAGGACGAGGGCATGATCGCCGCCGCGCAGGCGGGCGCACTCACGCTTGAGAAGCTCGAAGCCATGACTGCGGTCTGCTCGGTCGGCATCGACATGGTCGCCGTACCCGGCGACACGACCGCCGAGGTCATTTCCGGCCTGATCGCGGATGAAATTGCCATCGGCGTTGTCAACTCCAAGACGACCGCCGTGCGCGTCATTCCGGCCATTGGCAAAAAGGTGGGGGATATGGTGGAGTTCGGCGGCCTGCTGGGCAGCGCGCCCATCATGCCGATCGCCACCGGCTCGCCCGCGAGGTTCATCCACCGCGGCGGCCGCATTCCGGCGCCCATCCAGAGCTTGAAAAACTAAAACGAAACGCCGCATCAGGCCGATGCGGCGTTTTCCTTTGCGCGTTCGAGCAGAAAACGGCCCGCGGCGCTTAGATCCGTGCTGTGCTGCTTTAAGAAGCAGCCGGTGCGGGATACCGCCGCGAGAAACGTGTGGTTGTCCGCCGCGGGATCGGCCGGATAATGCACAAGCAGGTCGCAGAGGAATAAATCGATTAGTAGATCATCGGTCAACTGGTGCAGTTCTTCTTCCAGCTCTGCGATAGTCGGTTTGTGGAACATAGGAATACCGCCTTTCTTATATGTGTGTAAACACATGAATTATAGCATATAAAATGCGCTTTTTATAAAAATGACGCATAGGTGACGCAGTTTTTTTATAAAAAGACAACTAGAATTCCTTGCAGTTGTAAATCTTGTATCGTTAATAAGTATCGGGGATAGAGGACAGAAGGCTTACTCCCACGATGCCCAGACCTCGGGCTGGTATCCCACCGTCGCCTGCCGACCATTGCGCACGACCGGCGTTTTCATCAGCGTCCCGTCCTCGAGCAGCTTTTCTTTTTTGTCCTCGTCATACGCGAGATAGGCGAGGGCGGCATAGCCCCTGCTTTTTTCGTCGAGCAGCGTATCCAGCCCGCCGACCGCCTTCAAAACGCTGTCCAGCTCGCCGCGGGACATGCCTTTCTGCGCCAGATCGATCATTTGGAATTTAATGCCGCGCTCCTTGAACCACCGCTGGGCTTTTTTGGTGTCAAAGCATTTGTTCTTGCCGAAAATCTGAATATTCATTTCGCCGCTCTCCTTTTTGTCTGCTATTATAACAAAAGCAGCCGGATAAAACAAGGGTTGACAAAACAATTGCATTATTGTATTATTTATACAGAACAATAACACGATAGAAAGGGAATCAACATGGAACAATCCGTATCACTGGAGCGGCGGCGGGGGCTGGACGGCTTCCAGCTCAAGCTCATGGCGCTTGTCATTATGACGATCGACCATATCCACTATTTCGGCTCGGCCTTAACCGATATGCCGCTGATTTTGACGCTAATCGGCCGTATTGCCGCGCCGGTTTTTGTGTTTTTCGTGGCCGAGGGCTTTGCCCATACGCACAGCCGATGGAAGTATCTGCTGCGTTTGTACATAGGCGGCGTGCTGATGTATATTATAAATACCATAGTGAATATCTATTTCCCGCTGCCGGGCGGGATGATTGTGATGAACGGCATTTTTACGACTATGGCGGTTATCGTCATTTACCTTTGGTGGATCGAGAACACGCGCAAGGCCCTGCGCGGACGCAGGTACGGCCTCGCGGCGCTGTACATACTGGCGATGGCAGCGCTTCTGCTTTCTATTGTGCCGGTGCAGATGCTTTTGCCGGTGTCGCCGCTGGCAGTGCAACTGGCAACCATTTTCGTACCCAGTCCGATCTGGTGCGAGGGCAGCATACTGATTGTGATGATCGGCATAGGCTTTTATTATTGCCGGAATAACAAACGGGCGCTTGCGATTTTCTATACGGTGTTCCTGGGGATCGTACTCGCCCTGCAATGCCTGGCTGCTTTTGACTGGGAGGTCGTTGCTTCGGTTTTCTTCATGTGGCTGGCGCTGCCGTTCCTCCTGCAGTATAACGGAAAGCGGGGGCGGGGCATGAAGTACCTTTTCTACCTCTATTATCCGGCGCATGTATATATTTTTGCAATAGCGGCCTCGCTGCTGGGGCGGCTGTAGCAAGGGGAGCGGGATGCGGAAGCATCCTGCTTTTTTGTGGGGCGGAGGCTTGAAAAAAGGAAGAAATATACTATAATAGATTCAGCCGAAACGATAAGGAGGGGCGGCAATGCGTATTTTAGTTGCGGAGGACGAGCGCGACCTGAACCGGCTGATCTGTCAAACGCTGGAGCGCGCCGGCTACAGCGTGGATACCTGCTATGACGGCGAGGCCGCGCTGGACAACCTGCTGGGTGCGGAATATGACTGCCTGCTGCTGGATATCATGATGCCGAAAAAGGACGGGCATGCCGTGCTGCGTGCGGTGCGTGCGCAGGGGAGTACGGTGCCGGTCATTTTCCTGACCGCGCGGGACAGTGTGCAGGACCGGATCGAGGGGCTGGACCTTGGCGCGGACGACTATCTGGTCAAGCCGTTTGATTTTGACGAGCTGCTCGCCCGAATCCGCGCGGCAACGCGGAAATACAGCGTGCAGAAAACCAGCGTGCTGACGCTGGCCGACCTGACGGTGGATACCAGCAGCCGCACGGTCACGCGCGGCGGGAAGGAGATCCGGCTGTCTGCCAAGGAATATGCAATCCTGCAATACCTGATGCAGCATAAGGGGACGGTCATTTCGCGCGCCCGCCTGGAGGACCATATATGGAATTATGACTATGCGGGCGGCTCGAACGTGGTGGACGTCTATATCACCTATCTGCGCAAGAAGATCGACGGAGGGTTTGATAAAAAGCTCCTCCATACGGTCCGCGGCGCGGGCTGGATATTAAAGGAGGAGCCGTGAAGCATCTTTCCGTCAAGCAGAAGCTCACGCTGTGGATCACGCTGCTCATGCTGCTGCTCAGCACGCTGGTACTGGGGTTCATGGTGGCGGTCAGCAGCTCGGTGGTGACAGAGAACGCTTACGACCAACTGACAAGCGCGGTGCAGAACAACCTGTCCGGCATTTCGCGGGAGAACGGTAGCCTAAAATTCAGCGAAGGGTTTTCCTTTACCAACAACGGCGTTTATACCGTCATATACAGTGACAGCGGCGCGCTGCTCGCGGGGCAGCTCCCGTTGGCTTTTCCAGAGGGGACGGCGTTGGAAAACGGTGCCATCCGACCGGTGCAGGGGGTGGACGACAGCTATTATGCGCTTGACCTGTGGCTTCCGTTCGGATGGCAGGATGGCGTCTGGGTGCGCGGTATCTTGCCCGCGCCCGATATTGCTGATGTACTGGACGACCTGGTCGGCATCGCGCTGCTGCTCCTGCCGCTGATGGTCGTGGTGAGCGGGCTGGGGGCGTATCTGCTCGCGCGCTCGACCTTCCGGCCAATCGGGCGCATCATCCAAGCGGCGGAGGCGATCGGCGAGGGGCGCGACTTGTCGCGCCGCATTGGGCTGCCGCCCGGGCGAGATGAGATCAGCCGTCTGGGACAGGCGTTCGACAATATGTTCGCCCGCTTGGAGGCTTCCTTTGAATCCGAGAAGCAGTTTACCTCGGATGCCTCGCATGAACTGCGCACGCCGACTGCGGTCATCCTCGCTCAGTGCGACTATGCCCGCAAGCACGCGGAGGACCCCGCGCAGTACGCGCAGGCGATCGAGGTGATCGAACGGCAGGCCGGCAAAATGTCCGTGCTGATCAGCCAGCTTCTGCAGATGACCCGCCTGGAGCAGGGGACGCAGCGCGCCTGCTTTGAGCAGGCGGATCTGAGCAGCCTGGTGGAAGTCGTTTGCACGGAGCAGCCCGAGTTTCCCAAGGATATTACCCTGCAGGCTGATATCCAGCCGGAGGTCGAAGCCTGCTTCGATGTCACGCTGATCAGCCGTCTGCTGCAAAACCTGATCGATAATGCCGCGCGGTACGGTAAGCAGGGCGGCCATATCTGGGTCACGCTGCGCAGGGAAAGGAAGGATATTCTGCTCGCTGTGCGGGACGATGGCATCGGTATCGCTCAGGAACAGCAGGAGAAGATATGGCAGCGGTTTTACCAGGTGGACGCTTCGCGCGGTAGCGAAGGGGGAACCGGACTGGGGTTGACCATGGTGCGCCAGATCGCCGCCCTGCACAGCGGAACGGTCACGGTGGAAAGCGCATCCGGACAGGGGAGCTGCTTTACTCTCCGATTTCCTGCGGAGAGCCGTCCGGAAGCGGACGGAACGTCCAGCTGAAAAATTTTCAGAAAAATTCACTTTTTTAATGTTCTTTTAATGTTGGGCTGGTATGCTGTATATGAACTTAAACGAAAGGTGTGAGCAGGATGAAAAAACAGCTTGCCATTATGACTGCCTCGCTGGTGCTGGCCGCAACTTTGGCCGGCTGTGCGCAGCCCGCGCAAAGAAGCGCCGCTCATATGAACTATATCGGCGCGGACGCGGCGAAAAACATGGCGGCAGCGGACGCGCAGGTCGATACCGCGAACGCGAGCTTTTCCGGCGCCAACCTGGGCGAAAAGAACGGGCTTTCCTATTATCAGGTTGACTTTACCGCAAATGGCAGGGAGTACCACTATGCGATTGACGCGATGACGGGTACGGTCATTGAATCGAGCAGCGCGGCTTCGGCGCAGCAGACCACGGGTACGGGCCAGCAGGCCGCAACGGCAGGTCAGCAGGCCGCTGCCGCGGGGCAGGTGGATGAAAACCAAGCCAAGCAGATTGCGCTCGACCACGCCGGCGTCGCGGAAAGCGATACGTCGTTTTTGTGGGTAAAGCCGGATTATGAGGATGGCGTCGCGGTCTATGAGGTGGAATTCTACGTTGCGTCAACCAATACCGAGTATGACTATGAGATCGAAGCCGCAACCGGAAGCATCCGCAGCTACGATTACGACGCGGAAAACTACCGGCCGGGGCAGCAGGGCGTGACCGGAGAGACGAAAAGCGAGCAAGAGATTCGCGACATCGCGCTGGCCAAGGTGCCGGGGGCGACGGAAAAGGATATCCGCCTGAAGCTGGACCATGATGACGGCCGCCTGCTTTATGAAGGCAAGATCGTGTACCAGGGGATGGAATATGAATTTGAAATCGACGCTTACAGCGGCGCTATCCAGGAATGGGATGCGGAGTCGATTTTTGATTAAACCAACAAAAATAAAAGGAGGACAATACAATGAAAAAACTGATCTGCACGATGACGCTTGCCGCGCTGCTCTGCGGTGCTGCCAGCGCAGCAAACGGCTCTTACACAGTGTCTGCGGAGCTGAGTCCGGATATCACGGTCAAAATCGACGGTGTGGAGCGCATATTCTATAACGCGCAGGGCAAAGAGATCCACCCGATCAGCTATGCAGGCACCACCTATGTGCCGATCCGTTCGATCGGCGAACTGATGGACAAAAATGTAAACTGGGATGAAGCGACCAGCACGGCGACGATCGGCGGCACGCGCGTCACACCGGATGCCACCGGCACGCCGGATCGGAATGCGAGGGAGCAGGAGATATCTCTGCGCATGGAGCCGGGCTATACCATTGTGATCGATGGGGTTAAGCGCACATTCTATGATGTGAATGGCAAACAGGTCGATCCCGCGCTGTATAATGGTTCTATCTATCTGCCCATCCGCGCGATTGGCGAGATCATGGGGAAAACGGTTTCCTGGAATGAAGCAACGGAAACGGTATTCCTTTCCGGCGGTTCGGCGGATGGCAGCGTGACGGATTTTGATACCTCTAACCCCACAAAGCCGACCAACCCCGTAAATCCCACGCAGCCTACCGGCTCGGTAACGCTGGAGCAGGCCAAACAGACCGCGCTTGACCATGCGGGCAAAACGGCATCGCAGGTCACCTTTGTCAAGGCCTATCAGGATTTTGACGATGGCCGCTGGGTTTACGATGTCGAATTCATCGTCCGGTCCGGCAGCGGTTATCTGGAATACGATTATGAGATCGATGCCTCGACCGGCAAGATTATCAGCTATGACTATGATGCGGAGGGCTATCAGCCTTCCGGCAGCGGGAATTCCAGCGCAGGCGTATCAATCAGCGAGTCCACCGCCAAGCAGACCGCGCTGAACCGTGTACCCGGCGCGAGCGCATCCAATATCTACAAGTTCAAGCTGGATTTTGACGATGGCCGCTGGGAGTACGAGGGAACGATCATTTACAACCAGATGGAGTACGAGTTTACGATCGATGCGAACACCGGCTCGATTGTCGAATGGGATGTGGAATCCATCTACGATTAAGGAGCGGTAAAAGGCAGGGAGACGTATCAGTCTCCCTGCCTTTTTATCTATTGCTGCCGGTGCGCCGGGCGGTCGGCCTCTTGGCCGAGCCGGAGGACGCCGTAAGAGTGCGTGACCGGCAGAAGTAGCACACAGGCCAGAGCCGCGCAGCGTCCCAGCTCGCATAGCAGCAGGGGAACGGCGAAAAACACCTCGCCATGCCGTGCAAAATCGCCGATCGCGGCCAAGCCGGCCGCGGAAAAATTGGGGTAGGGCAGCAGCGCGGCGGTATGCGGGCCGAGCAGCAGGAGGGCGCGCAGGGAAAGCAGCGCGAGCAGCGTGCCGCCTGCGCTCAGTCCGCGGGAGGCAGCACCGGCCAGCCCGTCCGGAAGCGCAAGAGAAAGCGCTAGCGCTGCAGGCAGCAGGGCACGGAGGATTGCGCCGGCCTGCCCGAGCAGCGGGGCGGCGGGCGCCTCCCAATAGCTGATACGAAGCTCGCCGAGCGTGAGGATGCCAGACAGCGCCAGCACCGCGCCCGCAGCCCACGCCACCGGCAGCGCCCACATGGCGCACCGGTTCAAACCGGTCGTGGCGGTCAGGAGCGTACACACGGTCAGAAGCAGAATAAGGCTCCAAAGCGGGCGGGCCGGAAACACGGTGTTCCGCAGGAAAAGCCCCATGCGCGCGAGGGACTGGGTCAGCGGCCAGAGCGCGAACAGCGCGAGCGCCCACTGCAATATACGATACCGGCGCCAAAATGGCGCGATGCGCGCCCCGCCGGCACAGAGCAGTGCGCAGACCAGGCTGGCTAACGCGGCGGCATACATGGTCTGGCCATCGACCGGCAGATAAAGAAGTTCGCTGAGCGGCAGCAGCGCGAACAGCGCCGCGCCCCAGCGGGGAAACAGCCGCTCACGCATCTGCGCCGCCTCCGATCTCGCCGCCATCCAGGAAGCAGGAAAGGCGCTCCTCAGAAAAAACCGCCGTGCCTGCGGGGGCGGTCTGGCCGAATTCATCCAGATACAGCGCGGGTAGGATCGCGGTGCCGTTGGCGTGCAGCACCTCGGTGGCGCGGTAAAGCGGCATGTCGGGTAGTGTGCCGGAGCGCGCGGCCTGGTCCAGCATTTCGCTGAGAGCGTAGACCTCGTCGTCGTTTTCCAGCAGCACATCCGCCGCGCCGCCGCGAACGACTGCAACGCGCAGGGAAAGGCGGACGTTGTTGTCCTCGCAAAGATAGTCCGCCAAAGGCAGGATGCTTTCCGAGGCCACGTCTTCTGAAATCAGAAGCACCTGCGCATGGCTGAGATACAGCTCGCCCGGCAGAATGTTGCGGAGATTGCGCACCAGTTCAGGCAGGTCGTGGCCGGTAACGGAAAGATAGGCGGGCGCCGCGGTGTCGTCCAGGCTGTCCTGCCGGACGACCTCGGCGGTGAGGCGGTAGCCCGCGTCGATCCGGTCGAGCGCCAGAGCCGATACGGGCGATACCTCGCGCGAACAGCCGCACAGCAGCAGCAAAAGCAAGGGAAAAAGCAAGTTTCGAACGGTTTTCAAGGATTGTCCCCCTTTGCAGATTTTCGGCTTCGTTTGACCGGAAAACGATCATACCGCATAAAGAACCAGGGGGAGCGGAGCCAGGCGTCCTCCTGTTCGGAACGGATACGTGGGACCAGATTGAGCAGATACGGGATGGAGCAGGAGTGCATGCGGCAGAGCCAGGCAAGAATGAGCGCAAGCGCAAGCCCCACGCCGTACAGGCCGTAGGCGGCCGCCGCGGCCAACAGGGCAAAGCGTAGCCAGAGCGCAGCGGCCTGCAGCTTGGGGACCATCAATCCGGTCACGCCCGCGATAGCGACGACAATGACGGTGGGGGCGGCGGCGAAACGGGCGGATACGGCGGCTTGTCCGAGTACGAGACCGCCGACGATGCTCATGGTCTGCCCCATGGCGCCGGGGGTGCGCGCGCCGGCCTCCTTGAGCGCTTCCAGCACCAGCAACAGCAGCAGGGTCTCCCAGCCGATCGGCAACGGCACGCCGCGCTGCGCGGCCGAAACCGCGAACAGCAGGCGGGCGGGTACCAGCTCCCGATGGTACAGCATCAGCGCGACATAGACCGCGGGAAAGGCGATCGTAAAGAAAAAACCCAGGACGCGCAGTACCCGTGAGAGGTTGGCCTGTAGAAAGCTGATATAGTAGTCGTCATTGGACTGAAAGCATTCCTGAAACAGGAACGGTGCGGTCAGTACCACAGGGCTGCCATCCACCACGAGCGCGCAGCGCCCTTCCAGCAGGCGGGCGGCCACGACATCCGGCCGCTCGGTCGTACCCAGCGTCGGGAAAGGAGACCAGCGGTGGTCCCGAATGCGCTCGGCCAGGTAGTTGGCATCCAGCACGCTGTCGATATCAAGCTCTTCCAGCTTGCGGCGCAGGTGCGCGACCAGCTTTTGCTCGCACACGCCGGACAGATAGCAGAGACAGACGACCGTATTGGTGCGCCTGCCCGCGCGCAGGAAGGTGAATTTCAGGCGCTTATCGTTCAGCCGGCGGCGGATCAGCGCAAGGTTGGGCATGAAGCACTCGGTAAAGCCCTCGCGCGGGCCGGAAAGCACCCGCTCGTTTTCCGGCTCGGAGGCGGACCGGACGGAAAAACCCTTGGTATTGACCACGACTGGCCGCGCGTCCCCCTCGGTGAACACGACCGAGTCGCCATAGAGGAAGGAGGCGAACAGTTTGCTGGCGTCGGTCTCCACGCGGCTGTCGTTTATTTGGAGGATGGTTTGGGAAAGCTCGTCGGCGGAGACGCGCTTGCAGTCCGAGCAAACGATCGGACGGATCACGCTCTGGTTGATGGCGATGGAGTTGACCATGCCGTCGAAGAAGAACACAGCGCAGGAAAGCCCCTTGTGACCTACGGCACGCCGGACCACAAAGGTATTATCTCCCTGGAAAATCGCCTGCATCAGGCGGATGTTGGTTTCAAGATCGGTGGAAAACGTTATTTTATCCATAGCTTCACCCCTTTGCCAGGGGTATTTTGCACCAAACCGCGAAAGCTTATGCACCGGTGAGGTCCTCGGCCAGCGTTTTGCCAAACAGGCGGATCGCCGCAAGCGCTTCGGGCATCGTATTGCCGGAGGAGCCGACCTCGACCAGCATCGAGCCCGGCCGCGCATGCTGGTTAAAGCGCTGGGTGCGCAGGTTGACCGGCCGCATCAGGCCGGGATAGGTGCGGTTGAGCTTATATTGTAAGCTGGCGACGTAATTGAGATTGTCGCGCCAGTCCGGATGGTTCAGGCCGCCGTCGTCCGTGCCGACAACGAACATCAACTGCGCCATTTCCTCTCCGTCGATCGTACAGGAGGTCTTATAGGCGCGTCCATCGTCTGTCAGAATGGAATCGCGGTGTACGTCGATCACGATCTGGATAGAAGGGTATTCGGTCAGCGCCTCCTCTATCGCGGCGAGGGAGCGGTCATAAGAGCCGGAATAGGCGGGGGAATCAAAAATATCGCGGATATGCACCGCCTGTACGCCGTTGGCCTCCAGAACCTTTTGCAGCTCGTCGCCGACGCGTACAACGTTGTATTTGGTATCGGTTGTGCGCTCGGTTTCGGTTGGCGTGTAGGGGAAAGCTGCGTCGGGCGTGTAGCTTTCGCTGCCATGGGTATGTACGATCAACACCTGCGGGCCTTCCCCATTGTCACGGATCGAGGTGTTGGCCGCGAGACAGGAGGAGACATCCACCTCATAAGAGGTTTCGTTGTTGATCGTTACGGTGGCCGCTTTATCGGCCGCGTGAAGGACGGGCGCGTCGTTTTCCTCCTCCAGCGGGATGTAGGCGCTTTCCGCAATCGGGTCCGATGCCTGTTCGTCGCGTGCCGCAGCCGCGGTGCGCGGGGCGAATACCTCGGTGGTTTCCGGAAAAAAGCCAAGCTCGAGGGAAACGGCGCGGGCGATGAAGCCTGTGTTGCCGGCCAAGCGGTCGAGTGCCTGCTGCGCCAACTCCTCGCCGCCCGCGCGGGCGAACATCAGGAGCGATACGGCCAGACACAGGGCGACAGCGGCGGAAAGCTGTATGCCGCCCCGCCGCTGGTGTTTGTGTCTGCGTCTTCTCATATTCGCCACCTCCCTAAGTCTTGTCTCTATCATACGCGCGGCAACGTGCGAGTATGACCGAATCGTGACGATTGTTTCAGGACAGATACAGGTCGATATCCGAAACGGTGAGATGCGGGTGCAGAGCCATGTTGACCGCGTAGCCGATCATACGGGAGATATCCGCGACCTCGCGGTCGATATCGCGCGTGGTAATCATCACGGGACGGGAAAGGTCTTCCAGCGCTTCGCAGGTCGGCCCGCCGAGCTGCCCCGCGATCTCGTGCGCGAGCGTCGCGCCATCTACGACGGTTGGCACACCGATGGCGATGACTGGCACGCCGAGCGTCTGTTCGTTCAGCGCGGCGCGCGCGTTGCCCACGCCCGCTCCCGGCGTGATGCCGGTGTCCGCAAGCTGAACCGTGCGCAGCAGGCGTGAGAGGCGTCCGGCCGCTAGCGCGTCGATAGCGAGCACGGCCGAGGGGCGGATACGGTCGAGTACGCCGCAAACCACCTCGCCCGTCTCAACGCCGGTTTGTCCCAGGACACCGGGCGCCAGCGCGGAAACCGGACGCCAGGAAGAAAACACATCGGGTACCTGTTCGACCAGATGTCGTGTGGCGATCACATGGTCGGCCGCCTGCGGGCCGATCGCGTCCGGCGTGATCATGCGGTTGCCGAGTCCGGCGACCAGAACGGGGCCGTCCGGAGCTTGGGAGGGAAGCAGCTCGCGCAGCAGCGTACTCAGTGCGCGGCAGGCGCGGGGGAATGCGTCCTCCTCACGGCGGATCAGCGCGTCTAACTCCAGCGTCAGGTACCGGCCGCGCGGCTTGCCGATCTCCCGTGCCGCATGATCGGTGCGGATCTCTACCTCATTGACGGAAAAGCCCTCCAGCGTACGTTCGGTTTGCCTGACCTGCTGGTGATCAGCGGCCTGATCCATGTTTTCGATCGCCTCGACCGCAAGGTCTGTGCGAAAAGACATGTCGCTCCCTCCTTTTTTTGTAGTTTGCGAGAGGCGGCCGGTTTTATACAGGGCGCGCGGGAAGAAAGGGCGGCGTCGGGGCGCCGCTGTCAGTGAGGGAAAGCGGGTGGGAGAATTAAAATTCGAAAAAGAGGAAAAAATGCTTGCAATTTGAAAAAACTGATGGTAGAATAGAACTACTGACGAATAGAGAAAAAAGGAGGTGTTTTCGGAATGCCCAACATCAAGTCTGCAAAGAAGCGCGTCAAGGTGAACGCTGTCAAGGCGATGAACAACCAGATGGCGAAGAGCGCGCTCAAGACCACGCTGAAGAAGTTCGATACGGCCGTTGCTGCTGGCGATAAGGCGGAAGCGACTGTTGCTTATACGACTGCTGTCAAGGCGGTTGATCAGGCGGCTGCCAAGCACCTCCTGCATAAGAACAACGCGGCCAACAAAAAGAGCAAGATGACCGTTAAGCTCAACGGCATGGCGTAACCTGCCTTCCAAAATCCCAAGGCTTTTGCCTTGGGATTTTTTATTGTAAGCGAGAACCACCTGCTAAGCCGGTGGTTATGATTGCCGGGAAATAGCCTTGCGGACAATCATTTAGAAAAATATCAAAATAATGCTTGACATCTTGAAGAAGGGATAGTATCTTTTATTTAGATAATTATCTAAATAAAATGCAGGCGCGGCTATGCGCCGGAAAGAGGTGTGCGGGAATGGGGTTCCAAAAAAGTTTTAAGGCGCTCAGCGACCCGATCCGGCGGGATATCCTCGCGCTGCTGCGCGCGGGTCCGATGGCGGCGGGTGATATCGCGGCCCATTTTCAGGTTTCCGGAGCGACGGTTTCGCACCATTTGTCGATTCTGCGTGACGCGGGGCTGGTGCTGGACGATAAGCAGGGAAAGTACATCTACTATGAACTCAACATGTCTGTGGTCGACGAGATCCTGGAATGGGTCACGGCATTGAAAGGTGGAGATAAGCATGAAAAAAATCGGTAAAGCCCAAATTTTTGTCTGGATATTGGCGCTGGTGCCGCTGGTACTGGCCGCGGCGGTATACAGCAGGCTACCGGCGCGGATCCCAATGAGCTGGGATTTCGGCGGCGAGGTGGGCTATGAGCCGAAGTGGCACCTGTGGCTGGTTGCGGGCCTGTCGCCGCTGCTAGCGGCGCTGTTCTATGGTATGCCGGCGCTCGACCCGAAGAGACGCAATTATAATAAGTTTTTCGGGTCCTATATCGGCTTCCAGCTCATGATGATGCTGTTCCTGATTATTATGAACGGCATCTGTGTGGTTGAGGGACTGCGCCCGGGTACGGTCAATGTGGCGATGGCGGTATGTTTGGTGGTCAGCTTGGTCATGGTGTATGTGGGGAATATGATGCCCAAAATCCGCATGAATTGGTACTGCGGCATCAAAAATCCGTGGACATTGTCCAGTGAAGCGGTATGGACACGCACACACCGCATTGGCGGCCGCATGTTTTTCGCGGCAGGCGTGGTCGGTCTGCTGGGCGCGTTTATACCCAATAATACGGCGCGGATCGCGCTGCTGTTCGGGCCGCTGCTGCTGGCGGCGTTGGTGCCGACCGTGCTGAGCTACCTGTGGTTCCGCGCGGAGCAAAGGGGGCGGGCATGAAACGCATCCTGATTTACTTGGTCACGACCTTCGGGCTGACATGGACGTTTTGGAGCATTGGCATCAGCGGACCGGTTGTGATGGGGATGCCTGTTGCGGAGCTGGCTGCGGCAGGGCTGGGAATGTTCGGCCCATCCGCAGGCGTGCTGGCGGTATGGATAGTAACCCGAAGCGAGGGAGGACTGGACCTGCCGCTGCACCCGCGCTTTCAAGGGAACGGGCGCTGGTATCTGACGGCCTGGTTCGCGCCCGCGCTGGCGGTGCTGCTGGGAGGCATTTTGTATTTTGGCTTGTTCCGCAGCCAGTTTGATCCCTCAATGGGATATATGCGCGCGTTTAGCGGTGCGGCGGCGCAGGCTTATTCGAATGGCCAGATTCGCGGCATGGCAGCATTGCAGATCGTGGTGGCGGTTTTTATGGGGCCGTTTCTCAACGTGGCCGCCGGCGCGGGAGAAGAGCTTGGCTGGCGCGGGCTGCTCTATCCAGCGCTGCGGCGCCGCCTGACTCCAGTGCCGGCCTGCCTGCTCGGCGGTGTTATCTGGGGCGTGTGGCATGCGCCGATGACGGTGCGCGGCCACAATTATGGCCTGGGTTATGCGGGATTTCCGTGGATGGGGGTCGTCATGATGTGTGTGTTCTGTACGGCCGTCGGCACGCTGCTGCATGCGCTGACAGAACGCTGTGGCAGCATTTGGCCCGCCGCACTGGCGCATGGCGGATTGAATGCAGTGATTTCGGCGCCGATGATGTTCCTGCCCTCGGCCGAGGCTGGAAGTCGCCTGCTGGGCCCCACGGTGGCTGGACTGGTGGGCGGAGTGCCGCTGCTCCTTGCCGCGGCGGCCTGGCTGACTGTAAAATGTCGTCCATCTGGGGAAAATACAGGGAAAATAGCGGGAAATGGTGCGTGAAAAGTTGGTAGCAAAGGCAGATGTGACATTTTTAGTCAAGTTATAACTTGTCAAGTGGGGAGCAATGTGTTATAATCTTGCAGTAAGTTTGCATGGGTGGTGAATACAACCCATGTTTTCAACCTTACAGCAAGGAGAAGATTATGACAAGAACGCGTAAGCTGGCAGCGTTGCTGCTGCTTGTTGCCGTCGTTGCGGTGAGCGTGCTGACTGCGGCGTTCGCGACGGACAACACAAAGACCTATGCGTATTTGCCCGATCACTCGGTTTATTTTTATGATGTTGCAGAGGGCTACGCATGGGCTCACCGCGAAATCGATACGCTGGCAATGAACGGCGTTGTCAAGGGCGGCGGGAACCATCTGTTCTATCCGGGCAACTCTATCACACGCGCGGATTTCATCGTTATGCTGGATCGGGCGTACGGCATGAGCGAGGCGTTGGACAGCGGTGCGATCGCGCCTCAGGGAAGCTTTGCCGATGTGCCGCAGGATGCCTATTACAGCAAGGCGGTGACAGCGGCCAAGGCCTTTGGCGTGGCGAACGGGACAGCGGATAACCGCTTCCTGCCCAGCCGGCCCATGACGCGCGAGGACGCGATGGTATTTCTCAAGCGCACGATCGACCGCACCCAGCTCGACCTGAGTGCTGGAACGCTCTCGGGCTTTTCGGATGCCGGCCAGGTTGCCGTGTATGCAGCGGATTCCGTCAGTGCGCTGGTGGCTGCAAAGGTGATCGGCGGCTCGGATGGCAGGCTGAACCCCAAGATGAACGTCACGCGCGCGGAGATGGCGGTCATGCTGTATCGCGCCACCCATTTGCGCGAGCAGGGCGGCGGCGCAGCCTATCAAGCCCGCGGCGATATTGTCAACGTCTGCATCGGCGCGCAGAGCTACTGCGACGTGGTGATTGAGAATTATGACCCGACCGTCCATTATGGCGAGCTGATGCGCTATTCCAAGCTGCGGCAGGAAAATGGCGTGATGTATATTACGCTGGAGGAGAACCAGCCGATCGATCGAACGGGTGTTTATACTGCCGGCCAGCTTGTACTGAATCATCAGGCCGGAGAGGCAGCGGGGACTACCGCTTATCCGGTCGCTGCGAGCTGCGTGGCAATTGATGTGTCGCAGCCCTATCATCAGATAAAATCGCCGGTCAGTACGGGCAGCATTTATAACTACTGCTATCCTTCGATCGTAAACGGAGAAGTGACCGTCATTTATTATACCCGCCCGTAAACAACAGATCCATCGGAAAAATCCGGTGGATCTTTTTTTGTTCAAGGGCTTGACTCTGACACGGTGTAAGGGGCTATACTGGCCGTGAGCTCAAGAAAAGACACGGATATCTGTGAAAGGAGAATAACCATGCTAAAGATCGGCGAGTTTTCCGGCCTTTCCCGCATCAGTATTCGCATGCTGCGGTATTATGATGAGAACGGCCTGCTCTGTCCCGCGTATATCGATGAAACATCCGGATACCGCTACTATGAGGAGTGCCAGCTTGTGGAAGCGGCGCGAATCGCGGCGCTGCGCGATATAGGGTTTGGTGTGGCTCTGATCGGAGAAATCATACGGGGTGGGGAGCGGACGCTGGAGCGCGCGCTCCGCCAGCGGAGAAAAGAGCTGCTTGAGGAACGGGAGCGGGCAAACAGCCAGCTTCTACGGCTGGAAAGCGCGCTGCATCGATTGGGAAAGGATGAATGCAATATGAAATACGAAGTGACGTGTAAAACCTTGCCCGCAAGATATGTCGCGAGCGTGCGGGATATCCTGCCGGCGTACAGCTATGAGGGACGGCTGTGGCATACGCTGATGAAAGAAACCGCCGCGCTGGGGCTGCAGCCGGACGGCCCGTGCTGCGCGGTGGGCATATACCATGATACGGAATATCGGGACCGCGATGTGGACGTGGAGATACAGTATTCGGTCAAGGGCAGGTATCAGGATACGGAGCATGTCAAATTCAAGACAGTGCCGCCGGTTTTCATGGCTTCCGCCGTTTACACGGGAAGCTACGAAAAGATCAGCGAGGTGAACGCCGCGGTTGCGGCATGGGTACGGGACAATGGATATGTGTTTGATGGGCTGTCGTTCTCGATCTATCATGTCGGCCCGAACGAAACGCAAAATCCGGATGAACTGGTGACCGAGGTGTGCTATCCGGTCCGCAAAAAGGGGGCATAAAAGAAAAGCAGCCGTACCGGTAGGTGCGGCTGCTTGCTTCTTATAACTGTGCGGCAAATACCCGGTCGAGCGCGGGCCAGCTTCGCTTCAGCGAGACGGGACGCCCCTCGCGCCCCATAAAGCAGTGCCGGCTTTCTCCCTCGCAGCGCAACTCGCCGGTCTGCGCGTCGCGCACCTCATACCGCAGCGCCATACGGACGCCGTTGTATTCGATGATATGCGCGGAGATTGACACCATATCTCCGAAATGCGCCATGGTTTTGTATTTGCAGCAGACCTCGAGCACCGGACTGCCGAAGCCCTCGGCCTCGATGCGGTCGTATCCGTAACCGAGCTGTTCGAGCAGGTCGACGCGGGCTTCCTCGAACCAGCGGATATAGTTGGAGTGATGGACGATACCCATACCGTCCGTCTCGTAATATTGGACCTTGTGTTCATAGGGGGTCATGGAAAACGCTCCTTTTGGGAATAAAGCGCCCCTTGCGGGGCGCTTTTCCGGTTGCTATCACTTGAAGTATTGCACGCCGCCCGCAAAGATCGGCTGGTACTTTTCGCCGTAGATATTTCTGCCGACGAACGGGCTGTAACGCTCGGTGTGGCCCATCTTGCCGAGCACGCGGCCGTCCGGACTGGTGATGCCCTCGATCGCGCATAGCGAGCCGTTCGGGTTCCAAGCGATGTCCATGGAAGGCTCGCCCGTCAGGTCGGTGTACTGGAACGCGATCTGCCCGTTCTGCGCAAGGCTGTCAATCACATGCTGCGGGGCAACAAAGCGGCCCTCACCGTGCGACACCGCGATCGAATGCAGGTCGCCCACCGCGCAGGCAGACAGCCACGGGCTCTTGACCGAGGCCACGCGCGTGGTGACATAGCAGCTTTGGTGGCGGCCGATCAGGTTGAAGGTCAGCGTCGGGTCGTCGCCGGTCATTTCGTCGCGGATCTCGCCGTAGGGGACAAGGCCGAGCTTAATGAGCGCTTGGAAGCCGTTGCAGATGCCGAGCATCAGGCCGTCGCGCTTTTGCAACAGCTCGTGGATGCTATCCTTGATAGCGGGGTTGCGCAGGAACGAGGCGATAAACTTACCCGAGCCGTCCGGCTCGTCGCCGCCGGAGAAGCCGCCCGGAAGAATGACCATCTGCGCGCGGCGGACAGCCTGCTCAAGCTGCTCGGCGGACTGGTGCAACGCATCCGCAGAGAAGTTGCGCACCACAACGATCTCGGCCGCGCCGCCCGCGTTTTCAACCGCGCGCGCGGTGTCATATTCGCAGTTCGTGCCGGGGAACACCGGAATAACGGCAAGGGGCTTGGCGGTTTTGACTGTCGGGGCCTTGCAGCTGCGCTCGGTCCAGGATACCTTGGCCAGATGCTCGTCCGCCGCGTCCGCGCGGGTCGGGAACACGCTCTCCAGGCGGCTCTCGAACGCCGCGGTCAACTCGTCCAGCGGCACGCGTTCGCCCGCGACTGTGACCGCGCCGTCGTCCGTCGTGCGGCCGACCAGCCAGTAAGCGGGTAGATCCTCCGCCGCTTCGATCAGGATGCCGCCGAAGTTCTTGAGATACAGCGCTTCGGTGGGGAATGACTCATCAAACGCAAAGCCGATCTGGTTGCCGAGCGCCATCTTGCCCACGCCCTCGGCGATGCCGCCCACGGACAGAGCCCATGCGGATACCGCCTTGCCGGCGGCGATAAGGTTCGCGACCTCGTTCCAGACGTGCTTCATGGTCTGGTAATCGGGCGAGCCGTCCTGGAAATACGGCGCGTCAAAGAAGTAGACGGGGTGGCCCGCAGCCTTGAATTCGGGCGAGATCAGGCGGGACGCGTCCTGCGGGGCGATCGCAAAGGAAACCAGCGTCGGCGGCACGTCCATATCGTCGAACGAACCGCTCATGGAGTCCTTGCCACCGATTGCACCGAGGCACAGCTCCTCCTGCGCGTTGTATGCGCCGAGCAGCGCGGAAAGCGGCTTGCCGAAGCGCTTGGGATCCTTGCCCAGCCGCTCAAAATATTCTTGGAAAGTGAGGTAGGCGGTCTCAAAGTCACAGCCCGCCGCCACCAGCTTGGCGACCGACTCGATCACCGCCGCCGACGCGCCGAGGAAAGGGTTGCGCTCGGTGTAGTAGGGGTCGAAGCCGAACGCCATCACGGAGGCAGTTTCGCACTGGCCGGAGAGCGCGGGCATGGTCGCGGCCATGACCTGCGCCGGGGTGAGCTGGTACTTGCCGCCAAACGGCATGAACACCGAGTTTGCGCCGATCGAACCGTCAAACCGCTCGACAAGGCCGCGTTCCAGGCAGATACCGAGGGTGGAAGCGTGGTTTAACAGCTTTTCCTTTTCGGTCTGGCCCTCCGGTGCACACGCGATGGACGGCACAGGCAGGGCGGCGACCTCGGCGGTCACATGCTTGGCGCAGCCGTTGGTGTTTAGGAAGCCGCGGGAAATATCGACAATGGTGTTTCCGTTCCAAGTCATGCACAGGCGGTTTTTGTCTGTGACCGTCGCCACGGCGACCGCTTCGATGTTTTCCCTTGCGGCGGCGGCGATGAACGCATCCGCGTCTTTCGCACGCACGACGACCGCCATACGCTCCTGCGATTCGGAAATCGCCAGCTCGGTACCGTCCAGCCCGTCATATTTCTTGGGTACAGCATCCAGATTGATGTCCAGACCGTCCGCCAGTTCGCCGATCGCGACAGACACGCCGCCCGCGCCGAAGTCGTTGCAGCGGCGGATCATGCGGGTGACCTCGCCGTTTCGGAACAGGCGCTGGATCTTGCGCTCTTCCGGCGGGTTGCCTTTCTGCACCTCCGCGCCGCAGGTTTCAAGCGATTCCTCGGTGTGCTTTTTGGAGGAGCCGGTGGCGCCACCGCAGCCGTCTCGGCCGGTCTTGCCGCCGAGCAGGATGACGATATCGCCGGCCTCGGGTACCTCGCGGATGACGTTTTCCAGCGGGGCCGCGCCGACAACCGCACCGATCTCCATACGCTTGGCTACATAACCCGGGTGATAGATCTCATGCACCAGGCCGGTAGCCAGGCCGATCTGGTTGCCGTAGGACGAATAGCCCGCCGCCGCGGTTTGGCACAGTTTGCGCTGCGGCAGCTTGTGCTCGAGTGTTTCGGAGAGCGGCACCGTCGGGTCGCCCGCGCCGGTCACGCGCATGGCCTGATAAACATAGGAACGGCCGGAGAGCGGGTCGCGGATCGCGCCGCCGAGGCAGGTCGCCGCGCCGCCGAACGGCTCGATCTCGGTCGGGTGGTTGTGGGTCTCGTTTTTGAACATCAGCAGCCAGTCCTCATAGCGGCCGTCCACCAGCGCCTTGACCTTGATCGAGCAGGCGTTGATCTCCTCTGACTCATCGAGATTCTTGAGGTAGCCGCGCTTTTTGAGTACCTTTGCGCCTGCGGTGGCAATGTCCATCAGGGTGACCGGACGCTTTGCTGCCTTCTCCTCGCCGTAGACCTCGACGCGCGCCCTGAGATACCGGTCGAATGCGTCCTGCACCATCGGGTCGTCAATCTTCACGCCGTCAATCTCGGTCAGGAACGTGGTGTGACGGCAGTGGTCGGACCAGTAGGTGTCCACCATGCGCACCTCGGTGATGGTCGGGTCGCGCTTTTCCTCGTCGCGGAAGTAGGCTTGCAGGAACTTGAGGTCGTCCAAGTCCATGGCAAGCCCCATGTTCGCCAGCAGGTCGGAGAGCGCGGCCTCGTCCATATGGATAAAGCTGACGACCGAGGCGACCGTGGTCGGGATCGCATATTCGACCCTAAGGGTCGCGGGCTTGTCCATCGAAGCCTCGCGCGCCTCGACCGGGTTGATGAGGTAGCCGCGGATCTTATCCATGTCCGCGTCGGTCAGTGCGCCTTCAAATACATAGATTTTTGCCGCGGAGACCGCCGGCCGCTCGCCGCCGGTCAGGAGCTGGATGCACTGCGCGCACGAATCCGCGCGCTGATCGAACTGGCCGGGCAGCGGCTCGACCGCAAGCACGGTATGAGCGCCCGCCGGACGGGGGAAGCCCTCGTCGTAGCACACGTCCGCCATCGGCTCGGAAAAGACGATGCCCTTGGCTTTTTCATAGGCTTCGGGGGCGAGGCCCTCGGTATCGTAGCGGCAGAGATAACGGACGTGGGTCAGCCCTTTGATCTCCAGCAGGTCGTGCAGGCTGGCGAACAGGCTGCGCGCCTCAACGTCGAAGCCGGGCTTTTTTTCGGAATAACAACGATTGACGCTCATGGTATCGTGTCCTCTCTTTTTATTCTTAACAAGATACTATCTATTTTACCTGTTTTACCTGTATAAATCAATCGGTGAGGGCGACAAATTCCGGAGGAATTCAGGGTTTTCTCTGTATATCCTTGCTGCGCGGACAAATCCCAACCGGATAAATAGCGATGAATTTGCTTTCCGGTTTTCTTTGAAACTCGCGCGTATCAGGTCTTGTAAAACCCGCCGGATGCGGTATAATAAAATCAAAGGGGGAGCGGCGGAATCCCGCCGCTCCCGTATTCAAAAAGACGGGCCGCAGCGCTGAAAAGGGGAGGCGCGGCCGCGCCTGGTATCAAATTATGCCGCGCTTTCCCGCGCGGTTACAGGAGGAAAAACCAATGGAAATCAAGCTCTCACCGTCTATTTTGTCCGCTGATTTCGCAAATCTTGCACGCGATATCAAAATTGCCACCGACGCAGGCGCGGAATATGTGCATGTCGATGTCATGGACGGGCATTTTGTTCCAAACATCACGATCGGCGCGCCTGTTGTCAAGGCGCTGCGCAAGGCGACCGACAAGGTGCTTGACGTACATCTGATGATCAGCGATCCGGACCGGTATCTGGATGATTTTATCAAGGCCGGTTCGGATATCATCACAGTACACTACGAATCCAACGGGGATACACTGGAGCAGCTCAAAAAAATCAAGGCGGCGGGCGTCAAGGCTTCCTGCACGATCAAGCCGGGTACGCCGGCGGACGTGTTGTTCCCGCTGCTGCCATACTGTGATATGGTGCTGATTATGACGGTGGAGCCGGGATTCGGCGGCCAGGGCTTCATTCCGGAATGCATGGACAAGATCCGCACGGTGCGCGCGGAAATCCAGAAGCACGGCTATCCCTGTGAACTGGAGATCGACGGCGGCGCGAAGCTGAACAATACCGTGGATATTGTAGCAGCGGGCGCGGATGTGATCGTTGCCGGCTCGGCCGTGTTTGGCGGCGATATTGCGGCAAACGTCAAGGGCTTCCATCAGGCCTTTGCAGAGGGGGCAGCCAAAGCAGCTTGGACGAAATAATCCGGCGGAGCCGGAAAATACGGGCGGATTTTACTCCGCCCGTATTTTTTTTTGTTGACAAAAAGGACGGATCGGGGTATACTCAAAACAGAAATTAAAAAAGTATTAAAAAGTAAGATAAAAAGGAGGGGAGGTAAATGGCGGACGCCGGACGTCTCAAGCAGGTCAATATGACGTTGATCCGAGAGGCTATGCGCGGGGGCGGCGAGCACAGCAAGAACGAGCTGGCGCGCCGGACCGGCCTCAGCTTTCCGACAGTCAGCCGCATCGTAGACGATCTGGTGGAAGCGGGAGAGGCGAAGGAAACCGGAACGGCGGCCTCCACCGGCGGGCGGTGCGCGAAGCAGTATGCGCTGGATCCGGCATACCGCCTGTTCCTGTGCCTGCGGCTGGAGGGGCGGCGGCTCAGCTGGTTTGTGTGCGATTTGAATGGAACACGTCTGGAGCAGGAAGAGGCCGAAAGCACAAACGGTATCCTGCACGATATAGACACGCTGGCGATGCGTGTGAAAGCGCGTTACCCGCAGCTTGCGGCTGCTGCAATGGGCTATGACGGCCCGCTGCAGAATGGCGTGGCGGCCAGCTCGGTCGGCCATCCGGAGCTGCGGGGCGTGAGCTTGCAGGCGCATCTGGAACATAGCTTCGGCCTGCCCGTGGCGGTCGAACGGGATATGTATCTGGTGTCGATCGGCTGCTGCTGCCGGAGAAAGCAGGCGCCCAAAGCATTGGTATGCGTTTATCTGGGGCGGTCGGGCATCGGCGCGGGCGCCGCGATCGGCGGAAAGGCGTTTCATGGCGCGAATGGGTTTGCCGGGGAGCTGCATTATCTGCCGATCAAAAACAATTTGGAATATGCCAAAAGCCATTTTGCGGGAGCGGATATGGTGGCGTACTATATGCAGGTGATTCGGGCGTATGCCGCGCTGCTCAATCCGGACCGCGTGGTGCTGTACGACGACCCGCTGATTTCCGGCAAGGTGGAGCGTATCCGCAACGCCTGTGCGCAGACGCTGCCGCCGCAGGCGCTGCCGGTAATCGAGCTTTCGCGGGAATTCACACAGGATTATGAGGCTGGACTGTGCGCGCTTGCACTCGGATTGGTGGAGGAACGCCTATGAACTGTTTTGTTTTTGATATTGACGGGACCCTGATCGATACGGCAGCGGTTGACCAGCAATCCTTTCAACAGGCGCTGCGGGAGTTCGGATACCACTACTCGTTGGAGGAGCTGCGCTTTTCGTTCGGCATGCCGGGACGAAAGTCCCTGGAAAAGCTGGCTATCCCGGCGGAAAGGATAGAGCCGGTCATGGCGCGCTGGGAGACGCTGTCGCGCGACCGCCTGCATGAGGTGGAGGTTTACGAGGGGATCATCCCCGTGCTCGAGGCGCTGCACGCCGCGGGGAAGCGTTGCGGGATCGTGACCTCGCGCACTAGGCTGCAGTTGGGGTACGGGTTTACCCCTTTGGGGCTGAACCACTATTTTGACGCGATCGTCTGCGCGGACGATATCGAGCATCCGAAACCCGCGCCGGACGGGCTGGTGGAATGCATCCGCCGCCTGGGCGGTTCGGCGGAGCAGGCCGTTTACATTGGGGACAGTGCCTACGATATGCAGTGTGCCGCGGCGGCGGGGGTCAAAAGCGGTCTGGCCATGTGGGGCAGTGAAACGCCGGATGCGCTGCAGGCTGATATGCGGCTGACGCATCCGTCTGAGCTCCTCCTGCTGTAACAAAAAACACCGGCTTTTTGCCGGTGTTTTGCTTTGTCAGTTGACTGCCTGTTCGTCCCTCGCTTCAGCCTGTGCGCTGAGCTGCGCTTCCAGCCAGCGGGAAATATCGCCGAACGCCTGCAGCCGGTCAAGCTCGTTGAAGATATCGTGCCGCGCATCCTTATAGAAAATCACCTCGATGTTTTTCAGACCCGCGCCGCGATACAGGTTGACGACCCGCCGCACGCCCTCTCCATATTTTCCGACAGGATCCTTATCTCCGGACAGAAACAGGAGCGGAAGCGTGTTTGGCGTCCGGCGGAACGTGCTGTTCGCGTTGGCCTTGATGACCAGAGTGTACAGGTCGCGAAAGCCGGTTGCAGTGAAGATAAAATTGCATTTTTCATCCGACTGGTAAAGGGAAACCACATCCCTGTCACGGCTGATCCAGTCGAAGATCGAGTGCGGGTTCTTGATCCGGCGGTTATAGCCCCGAAACGTGATGGTGGATAGGAAGCCGCTGCGGTAGGTCACGCCGCGGCTGCGTGCGATCGAGTCGGCAAGGTGCGCGGCGCTGATCGCCGCCGGCTGCGGGCCGGCCGTGCCGGTCAGGATACAGCCGGATAAGCGGTCGCCGTACTCGGTCAGGTACAGGCGCACGATCAAAGACCCCATGGAATGCCCCAAGATAAAGTAGGGCAGGTTCGGGTATCGGTGCTGCATCAGGTCGGTGAGCTGCTTGACGTCTTCAACAAGGTACTTCCAGCCGTCCCGTACGGAAAAAAAGCCGAGGTCGGCATCGCGGGAAACCGAAGCGCCGTGGCCGATATGGTCGTTCCCGCAGACGATAAAGCCGAGACCGCACAGATATTTTGCAAAAGCGGTATAACGCGAAAAATATTCGCACATGCCGTGGGACAACTGCACGATACCGCGCAGCTCGGACTGTTCCGGCGTCAGGATATAGTATGTGACATTGGACACACCGTTCGCGCTTTTATAAATATTTTGGGTACACTTGATATTCATATAGCACACATCCGTTCGGCGGGTAGAGTTACTGCCAATATCATACCACAAAGCAGGCCGTGTGTGCATAGAATTTGAGCAAAATTAACAAAGCGTTTATAAATTTGTTTGCTTGTCACAGGGGCGGCAGGATGCTATAATAAAAGAAACAGTTGAAAACGGGGTGCTTATTATGCCTTATATTGGTATTTCTACGTCCAAAATCCTTTCCGAAGAGCAAAAAGACGCGCTCAAAAGCGAGCTGGGCCGCAAAATCAGCGTGATCCCGGGCAAGACCGAGGCAAAGCTGATGGTTGATATTTCGGATGGACACAGCATGTATTTTGCGGGGGGAAAACGGGAGTTGGCGTTCCTGGATGTGCGCTGCTACGGCTCTACCGAGTTTGAAAACAAGAAAGCCTTTACTGAGGCCGCGTTCACCGCGGTGCAGCAGACGACCGGCCTGCCGCAGGATGGCATTTACCTTTCCTATGGGGAATTTGCCAACTGGGGTACTCTGGGTAGCATGAAATAAGGCTTTTCGGTGTGCGGAACGGCCGCTCCCTGCGCTGTGGGGACGGCCGTTTTGATTTTGCAAATTGTTTACAAATAAATGGTTGATGCTGTTAACAAATTGAAGTACCATAGAGATAATGGAAGCATTCGGAAGGGAGGCCGTGGAATGCTCCACTGGGAAGACGATTTTTTGAAGGATACGGCCAAGCTGGAAAAGCTGTACCGAAGCTGCCTTCAGGATGCGGCCGCTGGATACCAGCTTTCGCCGAACGAAACCGCGGTGCTGCTGTTCCTGTGCCACTATGCGCCGGAGCAGGATACCGCAACCGACATCGCGCAGTCCCGCGGCATTTCCAAGGCGCTGGTCGCGCGCAGCGTGGATGGGCTGCACCGGCGCGGCTTCCTTGCCTGCGAGCGGGATGAAAGCGACCGCCGCGTCGTGCATCTCCGCCTGTGCGGGGAAGGCGCCGCAGCGGCGGCGCAGCTGCAGAAAAGCTGTTGGGAGGTTGCACGGCAGCTGCGGCAGGGTATCTCGGACGAGGAATTGCTGACCGTGCATCGGATTATGAAGAAAATGCAGCGCAATCTGGACGCGCTGCTGGAACAACGGGAAAGAAAGGTGAAATGATATGGTTGGACCTGCAAATGGTTCCAAAACGCCGAAAAAACCGCTTATTTTTTATTACGCGGTCACATTGGTCGTGCTCATGTTGCTCAATTGGCTGCTGTTCCCAATGCTGGCGCAGCGGCAGGTGACCGAAGTCGGCTATGATGAATTCCTGTCCATGGTGGACGATGGACGGGTGGAAACGGTTGCCTACGACAAGCAGGAGGAGCAGATCGTATTTGAAGGTAAAAACGAGGACGGGAAGGCTGCGGTCTATAAAACCGGCATCTTTCCGGATCAGGATTTGGTCGAGCGCCTGCTGGACGCAGACAGCGTAAAATTTGCTTCCGAGATCCCGACACAGGCCTCGCCGTTGCTGAGCCTGCTGCTTGGCTATGCGATCCCAATCGTCATTATCTTGGTGGTCGGCCAGTGGCTCAGCAAAAAAATGATGAAGAGTATGGGCGGGAACGCCATGAGCTTCGGCAAATCCAACGCCAAGATCTATGCCGAAACCGAAACCGGCAAGACCTTTGCGGACGTCGCCGGACAGGACGAGGCGAAGGAGGCCCTGCGGGAGATTGTAGACTTCCTCCACAACCCGGGAAAGTATGCGTCGATCGGTGCCAAGCTGCCCAAGGGCGCGTTGCTCGTCGGCCCGCCGGGTACCGGTAAAACGCTGCTTGCCAAGGCGGTCGCGGGTGAGGCGCATGTACCGTTCTTCTCGATCTCCGGCTCGGAGTTTGTCGAGATGTTTGTCGGCATGGGCGCGGCCAAGGTGCGCGACCTGTTCAAGCAGGCGAGCGAGAAAGCGCCCTGCATCGTATTCATTGACGAGATTGATACCATCGGTAAAAAGCGCGATGGCGCGGGCTTTGGCGGCAACGACGAGCGTGAACAGACGCTCAACCAGCTTTTGACCGAAATGGACGGTTTTGACGGGACCAAGGGCGTTGTGATCCTGGCCGCGACCAACCGGCCGGAATCGCTCGACCCCGCGCTGCTGCGCCCAGGCCGGTTTGACCGCCGCATCCCTGTCGAACTGCCCGACCTGCAGGGACGTATTGCGATTTTGAAGGTCCACGCTAAGGACGTGCATATGTCCGGTCATATCGATTTCAATGCGATCGCGCGGGCAACCTCGGGCGCGTCCGGCGCGGACTTGGCAAACATCATCAACGAGGCGGCGCTGCGGGCGGTCCGGCTGGGGCGGAACGCGGTCGAGCAGCCCGATCTGGAGGAAAGCGTGGAGACGGTTATCGCGGGTGCGCAGCGCAAAAACGCGGTGCTCAGTCCCAAGGAAAAGGAGATTGTTGCATACCACGAGATCGGTCACGCGCTGGTCGCGGCCAAGCAGAGCAATTCGGCGCCGGTTACCAAAATCACGATCGTGCCGCGCACCTCGGGCGCGCTGGGTTATACCATGCAGGTGGACGAGGGCGAGCATTATCTGATGAGCAGGGAGGAACTGCTGAACAAGGTGACGACGCTTACCGGCGGCCGTTCGGCCGAGGAGCTGGTCTTCGGTTCGGTCACGACAGGCGCCTCCAATGATATTGAGCAGGCGACCAAACTGACGCGCGCGATGATCGCCCGGTATGGCATGAGCCGCAAATTCGATATGGTTGCGTTGGAAACCGTGACGAACCAGTATTTGTCGAGCGACGCTTCGCTGGCCTGCTCAGCGGAAACTGCGGCGCACATCGATCAGGAGGTCGTGGCGACCGTTAAGGCGGCGCATGAGAAAGCGATCGGCATTTTGCAGGAAAATATGGAGTCGCTGCACCGGCTGGCGCATTTCCTGCTGGAAAAGGAAACCATCACAGGAGAGGAATTTATGGGGATGCTGGAAAAGAAACAGGAATAAAGGACTAAGGAGGGGCTGCAATGAAAGATTGGTTTGGACGTGGTATCTGGTTTCTAGTGGGCATGTTTCTGGTGATTATGGGGCTGTATTTCCTGATCCATCCAGATGCGGCGCTGGTGTCGATCGCGTGGCTGCTGGGGGCGGCCATGCTAGTGTCGGGTGCGTCCGACCTAGTGGTGTATCTGGCGCGGCATCGGGCGTATATCGCTTCGGGATGGTTTTTGGCGGACGGGATCATCGACCTGCTGCTCGGCCTCCTGTTCGTCTGCAACAGCTGGCTGGCGGCGGAACTGCTGTCCTATGCGCTGGCCGGATGGGCGATCCTGTCCGGTGTGATCAAATGCGTCGGCGCGGCGATCTATCGCCGGGCGGGCATGTTGTTCTGGGGCGCGCCGCTGGCGATCGGCCTGGTCATACTGATTTTCGGCCTGGCGACCTTTTTCAAGCCGGATATTGCTGCAATCGCGATATCCGCAGTGGTAGCGGTTGTTTTGATGGCGCAGGGACTGATGGCGGTGATGCGCGGCCTGTTTGCTTCCTCCCTGCATCGGTAAGGGGTGAAAAAAGAGCCTGCTCGGCTGAGCAGGCTCTTTTTTCACCGTCAATCGTGGTTCAGATCCCAGTCGATCGGCTCGACGCCGTTCCTTTCCAGGAAGGCATTGCATTTGGAAAAATGCCGGCAGCCCAAAAAACCGTTAAACGCCGACAGCGGCGACGGGTGCGCGCATTCGAGCACCAGATGCTGCGGCGCGGTAATCAGGCTCTTTTTGCTGCGCGCGTTGCCGCCCCAGAGCAGGAACACAACCGGCCGTTCATGCTCGTTAAGCTTCTGGATGACGTGATCGGTAAAGGTTGTCCAACCGATGTTCCTATGGCTGTTGGCCTGTCCGCGCCGTACGGTCAGGGTGGTGTTGAGCAGCAGCACGCCGCGCTCGGCCCATTTGGTCAGCGTGCCGCCCGCCGGAGGCGTGATGCCGAGATCGCTCTGTAGTTCCTGAAAAATGTTCAGCAGGCTCGGCGGCGGCTGTACGCCCGGCTGGACGGAAAAACAGAGGCCGTGCGCCTGCCCTGGGCCGTGGTAAGGGTCCTGCCCCAGAATAACAGCCTTTACCTCGTGATAGGGCGTGTAGCGCAGGGCGTTAAAAATATCCTCCATAGGGGGATAGACTGTCTGCTCGGCATATTCTTTCTTGAGCCAGTAGCGTATTTTCTTATAATATTCCTGCTGGAATTCGCCGGCAAGCAGCGTATCCCAGTCGTTTCCCAAATGTACCATGTGCGGCCTCCTGAACAGTGTTTGCAACCAGTATAGCATACATCGCGCAAAAAAGCGATTGACAAGGGGAAAAAGATTTGCTATACTCCAAGTGTATTAGAACGAATAATACAGATAGAACATGTGGAACACGACTGGAAAGGAGGCGCGCGATGTGATAAAAATCGATTATCGGGATCCGCGGCCCATCTATGAACAGGTGGTGGACGGTATTGAGGAGCTTGCGCTGCGCGGGGCGCTGCCTGCGGATACGCAGATCCCCAGCGTACGTCAGCTTGCGATGGAGCTTTCGATCAACCCAAACACGATCCAGCGCGCGTATGGAGAGCTGGAGCGGCGCGGCGTGATCTACGCGGCCAAGGGACGGGGGAATTTTATTTCGGATAACATGACGGTGCTGCGGGAGCGGCGCTTGGAAGAGATCGGCGCACAGATCGGCGCGCTGGCGGCGCAGGCGCGCACGCTTGGCGCGGACGAGGATCGGTTGCGCGGCTGGCTGCAGAAGAAAGGAGTGGATGGGGCATGATTACGGCTGAAAACGCGACCAAACGCTTTGGAAGCATCACGGCGGTCGACCATATATGCGCAGAGGTGCGGGACGGTTCGGTGTATGGGCTGATCGGTTCGAACGGCGCGGGCAAATCGACGTTCCTGCGCATGCTGGCGGGCATCCTGTCGCCGGACGAGGGTGCGGTACGCATCGATGGGGCGGATATTTTTGAAAATGTAGCAATCAAGGCACGGTTTTTCTTTATTTCCGACGAACAGTTCTTTTTTCCGAACAGCACGCCTGCAGAAATGAAGAACTATTACAAGCGATTTTACCGCTATTTTGACGAGGCGCGCTACCACAAGCTGATGGACGGCTTCGGCCTGGATGAGAACCGAAAGATACGCACGTTCTCCAAGGGCATGAAAAAACAGGTTTCCGTGATCTGCGGCATCTGCGCGGGAACGGATTACCTGTTCTGCGACGAAACGTTCGACGGGCTGGATCCGGTCGTGCGGCAGACGGTCAAAAGCCTGTTTGCGGAGGATGTGGAAAGCCGCGGCATGACGCCGGTTATCGCCTCCCACAATCTGCGCGAGCTGGAGGATATCTGCGACCATGTCGGCCTGCTGCACCGCGGCGGTATCCTGTTCTCGCGCGATCTGGATGAGATGAAGCTCGGAATGTTCAAGCTGCAGTGTATTTTTACCGGCACGCTTCCGGAAAACGCATGGCAGGAGTTTGACCTGCTGCGCCTGGAGCAGCGCGGCTCTCTGTATACGCTGACTGCGCGCGGCAGCCGCGAGGAGCTGCTGGCGCGGATCAACGCCATGAACCCCAGCTTCTGCGAAATGCTTCCGCTGACGCTGGAAGAAATATTCATCAATGAAACGGAGGTGGCCGGTTATGACGTCAAAAAGCTTCTCTTCTAAAGGGCTTGCTGGGGACAGCATACGCCGCAGCCTGTGGGCGCTCGTCCTTTCCGGCGTGGGCTTTTTCCTGTCCCTGCTGCTGCCCGTGCTGATGACGATGCAGCGGGCGCTGGAGCAGAAAGCGTATAATCTGAATAATTCCCCGCAGTATATGGAGGATGCCTGGCAGGGCGCGCTTGACCAGGTGGCCGTGCTGCTCGGCTACAATCCTTTTGTCAAGGTAACCTTTGTGGTCATGGCGGTCGTGTGCGGCGTCGCGCTGTTCGCCTACCTGCACAACCGGCAGAAGGTGGATTTTTACCACTCGCTCCCCCTCTCGCGCACACGCCTGTTCGCCAACAACTTCCTGACCGGCGCGCTGTGTACGCTTTCCACCTATTTTGTCATGCTCGCCATTACGCTGGCCTGCGTTTATGCGATGGGCTTTGGCGAAGCGGCCGATTGGGGGGCGATCGGCGGCACGGTGCTGTGCAACCTGATTTTCTTCCTGCTCATTTATGCGCTGGCCGTGCTGACAACTATCGTCTGCGGAAATACGGTCGTCACCCTGCTGCTGCTCGCCTGGGTGTACTTTTCGCCCCTGCTGGTGCGCATGCTGCAGATCGCGATGCTCGGCAAATTTTATGAGACGTATTCGTCGGAAGGCGGACTGGATGGTACGATAGCGGCGGTACGGCTTTGCCCGGTGATGGAGTACTTCACGGTGGACGGTATCCGGTACGGCGGCGTTGCCACACTTGGGCAGACTGGCTCGGCGGCCGGCCTGCTGGCGGGGTATCTGGCCGCTGCGGCGGTAGTGACCGCGCTGGCGGTATTTTTGTTCCGCATCCGCAAAAGCGAGCGGGCGGGAACGGCGCTTGCGTTCGACCGGTCAAAGCTGCCCATCAAGGTATATATCTGTCTGATTATGAGCGTTGCGTTCGGCACGCTGTTCAACCTGATTGCGGGAGATTTCTGGTTCTGGCCCGGCCTGGTGATCGGCGCGGTGCTGTTCCATTGGATCGTTGAGATCATCTATGCCTTTGATTTCCGCGCGATCTTTGCCAAACCGTTGCACTTGGCGGTGATGCTGGTCGTTCTGGTCGGGGGGATACTGCTGATGAAAGCGGATGTGACCGGCTATGACACTTGGCTGCCGGACGAGGGCGAGCTGGAGGCGGTGGATGTTGCCGCATACAGCAGCAGGGAGATGCTGAGCGAGCCGGAGAATATCGCGGCGGTGTGCCGGCTGGCGGAGATCGGCGTTGCCATGACGGCGGCGGAAGACGCCGCGCCGGAGGGCGAGCTGCAGGCGCAGTTCGGTTCGTTTGACGACTCTTTCGGTATTACACTCAAGTTCCGCCTTAACGGCGGGCGCATGGAGGCGCGCTACTATAGGCTGCCGCAGACCGAAGAGGTGGAGGCGCTGCTGGTGCAGCTCCAAACCTCAGCGGAGTACAAACAGAAAAAGTGGGACCTGTTCTGCCTCGATAATATGACTGAGGACGAGGTCGCGGTGCTTATGTTTACGGATAATGCCGGCGCCTTTCTGGGTAACCTGTATGACGAGCCGGAGAAAATCAGTGAAATACTGGAAACGCTGCGCGAAGAAGAACTGGCGCGTCAGGAAAGCAGTATGCCGGTGTTCCGACTGGAACTGGCGTACGAAAACAGGCAGGACGGCATTCGGTCCGCAAGCTGGAGCAATATTTATGTGTGTGAGGCGGATACCAGAACGCTGGCGCTCATTAAGCAGTTGACCGGCTATGAGCCGCAGCCGCAGGCGCTGACCGCAGATCAGATCAGCACGGTAGAAATCGGCTATGTGGTGCAGCGCGATGAAGAAGGCACAGCTTGGAGCAACGTGACCGTGACCGATGCCGGGGATATTGAGAAGCTGCTGGAAAATGCGGTTTATGCCGACGCAATGGATATATACAACAGTGTGTTTTATCTCGGCAGCGGAGCGCCCCTGATGGAAAGCACAGATACGGTCAATGTATATGCAACGTTAAAAGACGGCGATCGCACGACAGAGCTGCGCTACCTGCTCGGCACGCAGCCCACGGACGTGATCGAAAAGTACCGGCCCGACGGGGCGGCGGATGAAGCCGCGGCAGTCATTGGCGCGGCGGCAGCGGCTGAGATGCCGTCGGTCGGATGAGACGGCGGGATTTCTGCGGCGCTGCGGTACTCCTGCTGTACCTGCTGTGCGTCGGTCTGGTAACAGGGCCGTCGCTGTACCAATTGCTGGCAGGCAGCTTGCCCGCGCCGCGGCTGGAACTGGTCCCGTTTGCGGATATTGCGGCGGTATTGAACGATCCTGCTTCGCCCGGCCTGGGGGTGTTCGCCAACATCGCGGGCAACGCGGCGCTGCTCGCGCCGCTGGGGTTCCTGCTGCCGCTGTTCTGGCGGTATTTTGGGCGCGCGAGGCGCACGATTCTGTTCGGCTTCGGCGTATCGCTCAGCATTGAACTGATCCAGCTTGTTGCGGGCGGCGTGACCTCGGTGGATGACCTGCTCCTGAATACATTGGGCGCGGCGGCCGGATTTGCTTTGGCAAAGCTGCTACTGTGCGCGTGTCCGCGCCTTGCGCCGGCGCGGCAGGGGCGCGCCGAGTGGGCGTATCCGCTTGCGTGCTGGCTGGCGGTGATTGTGTCGGCCACGGCTTCCGACCTGCTTCTGCTGGGCGGGCTTTGACTGTAAACGCGGCGTACCGGACAACTGAAAAGCAAAGGGAAGGGCTTCCGCTGTAGGGCGGAAGCCCTTCTGCCGCATTGACAAGCGGAAACGGACATTTTATAATAATAAGGTATGCAGCCGAAGACTTGGCCGCAGCAGGGGGATAAAATGAAGACACTCAACCATTTAAAAACCGGCGAGAGCGGCGTGGTGGACTATATCACGGCGGATGGCGCGCTCAAGCGCCATTTTCTTGATATGGGCATTACGAAAGGCGTGGTCGTGACTATGGAGCGGATTGCGCCCTTTGGCGATCCGGTCGCCGTGCGCCTGAGGGGATACAGCCTGTCGCTTCGGCGCGAAGAAGCGAAAAAGATTGTGCTGGAGGCGGGCGGATGAACGGGGATAAAAAAACCATTGCGATTATTGGCAATCCGAACAGCGGCAAGACGACGCTCTTCAACCGACTGACCGGCTCCAACCAGCATGTCGGGAACTGGCCCGGCGTGACGGTCGACCGCAAGACCGGTCATATCTGCCACGACGGGGCGGGCATTGACATCGTGGACCTGCCGGGTATCTATTCGCTTTCGCCCTATACACAGGAGGAAATTATCGCGCGCGAGTTCGTGCTGTCGGACGAGCTGGACGGCATCCTTAATATCGTGGATGCGGCCAATATTGAGCGCAACCTGTATCTGACGCTGCAACTTGTTGCGCTGGGGCTGCCGATGGTGGTCGCCCTCGGCTTTATGGATGACGTGCGCGCGCAGGGCATCGAGATCGACTGCGAGGAGATGAGCGCGCGGCTGGGCGTGCCGGTCGTGCCGATATCGGCCAAAAAGGGCGAGAATATGCATGATCTTCTGGACGCGCTGGCGCACGGGATGCGCGCGCCGGCACAGCAGCCGGCCTATCTGCATGGCGTGGGGGCGGCGATCCGACGCGCGTCCGGCCTGCTGCGGCCGCTTCCACTGCGCGCGTGCAGCCTACCGTTTTACGCGGCCAAGCTGCTCGAGGGCGATAAGGCGATGTGGGAGCAGATGGACCGGCGCGGCATGCCGCAGAAGATACGGGAGGAACTGAACACGATCGCGGCAGGCATGCAGAGCCACGCCAACCAGACGGATAAGGAAATGGTGCTGGCGGACGCGTTGTACGACTATATTGAGGAGCTGGTGCGCGCCAGCTACCGAAGGCCGGCGGTGCATAAGGCGACCGTGACCGAGCGCATCGACCGGATCGTGCTGCACCGTGTCTGGGCGCTGCCGATTTTCGCGTTTTTCATGTTTCTGATGTTCTGGTGTACGTTTGGCCCGTTCGGGTCCTGGCTGGGCGACGGGATGGAATACCTGATTCAGGAGGTACTCTCGCCTGCCATACGCGGACTGCTGACAACAGCGCAGGCCGCGCCGTGGATGATCGGGCTGGTGTGCGACGGTGTGATCGGCGGCGTGGGCGGCGTGCTGAGCTTTTTGCCGCAGATCGTGATTCTATTTTTCTTCCTCTCTGTTCTGGAGGACACCGGCTACTTGGCGCGCGTGGCGTTTATCATGGATACGCTGCTGCGGCGCATCGGACTGTCCGGCAAGTCGTTCGTACCCATGCTGATGGGCTTTGGCTGCACCACGCCCGCGGTCATGGCGGCACGCACGATGGAAAATGACGACGACCGCCGCATGACCATCATGCTCACCCCGTTTATGTCGTGCGGTGCCAAGCTGCCGGTTTATGCGCTTGTCGCGGGCGCGTTGTTTGGGGAGACCCAGGGGCTGATCGTGATCAGTCTGTATGTGCTGGGTATCCTGGTGGGGATCGCCGCGGGCTTCATTCTCAAAAAAACGGTGTTCAAGGGCGTATCCTCGGGCTTTGTGCTGGAACTGCCGACCTACCGTATGCCGAGCTTCAAGGGTACAGTACTCAACATGTGGCAGAAGGCGAAGGATTTCATCACCCGCGCTGGCACGGTCATCTTTTTGATGAGCGTGGTCATCTGGCTGCTGCAGAACTTTACGCCGACGCTTGCGGTCGCGCAGGACGCGGGGGAAAGCATCCTCGGTGTGTTTGGAACGGCGATCGCGCCGGTGTTTGGCCCGCTGGGCTTTGGGAACTGGCAGGAATCGGTGGCGCTGCTGACCGGTCTGGTCGCCAAGGAGGCGGTAGTTTCCACAATGAGCGTGCTGTACGGCGCGGGCGGGGACAGTGCGGTGCTGTCCGGCCTGCTCGGTTCGGTGTTCACCCCGCTTACGGGCTATTCGTTCCTGGTATTTACGCTGCTGTACATGCCCTGCATGTCCGCGTTTGCCACGATCAAGCGCGAGATGGGCGGCTGGAGATGGGCGTTCGGCGCCGCCGCGTTCCAGACGGGGCTGGCGTATTTGGCCGCGTTGGCGGTGTACCAAATCGGCAGCCTGCTGCTATAAGGACGGAAAATAGGGGCTGCGCTGTTCAAAGCGCGGCCCCTGTGTTATACTGGAAAGGAAATCTGTCGGTATGGAGAAAGAGGAGGAGACCTGTCATGTCTATCAAGCTGATTGCCGCAGACCTGGACGGAACGTTGCTGACAAGCGAGCGGAAGCTTTCGCCCGACCTGTTCCCCCTGATTGGGGAGCTACGCGGGCGCGGCATCCGGTTTGCTCCAGCGTCGGGACGGCAGTATTACAACCTGCGCGAGCTGTTCGCGCCGATCGCGGACGAACTGCTGTATATCAGTGAAAACGGCGCGATGGTCTGCGACGGGGCGGAGCTCCTCTCGTTCGAGGCCATGCCGCCGGACGAGGTCGTCCGAGCGGTGGTGGCGGCCCGATCGATTCCCAAAACCCACGCGATCCTGGCCTGTCGGGAGGGAGGCTATTATGAGAATCGGACAGATACCGTGTTTCTGGAAAACATGTCGTATTACTATGCGCGCCGGCACTATACGGACGACCTGCTTGCGGTCGCGCGCAGCCAGCCTGTGTGCAAGGTAGCGCTGTTCTGCTCGCGCAGCGCGGAGCGGGTGCTGATGCCGGCGTTCCGGCCGTTTGCGCAGACCAGCCAAGTCGCGCTTTCCGGCGAGGATTGGATTGACCTGATGCGCCCGGGAATGAACAAGGGACTTGCGGTCCGGATAATCTGCGGCCGCTTGGGCATCGCGCCGGACGAGTGCATGGCGTTCGGAGACTACCTAAATGACCTGGAACTGCTGCAGGCGGTCGGAGAGTCCTACGCCATGGCGAACGGACACGAAGCCCTTCGGTCTGCGGCAAAGCATATCTGCCCCTCTAACGATGACGACGGGGTCTGCCGCACGATCCGGCGGACACTTGGTATTGACAAGACGTAAAAGCGTGATACAATAGAACAGGAAAAAGCAGAGTAGGTCACAATGCGTTAAGTGCCGCTGAGACGGGGAGTTGTTCAGCGGACGAAAGGGACGAAAATCCCCCTGCGGTATTGTGGCCGCATCCCGCTGCTGCAACTGTTTAGGCATCTCCTAAATCGCTGTGGCAACAGATGAATTTTTTACAGGAGGTGTCTTTTTCTATGCAAAAAAAACAGAATATTTTCGTCCAGTCTCTCCGAGAGCTGAAAAGTACGCGCTGCCTGGCGCTTACCGCGCTGTTGATCGCGGTCAACATCACACTGGATCTGCTCGGACTGACCATCAAGCTGCCGCCGAACCTGCGCATCGGTTTTGGCTTCCTGTGCAACGCGGCGATCGGCATGCTGTTCGGACCGGCGGTCGCTATGATGGCGGGCATAGGTACCGATGTGTTGGGTTATTTTGCCGGTAACCTGACGATGGGCGCATATTTCCCGGGCTTTACCGTTACCGCGATCATGGGCGGCTTATTCTGGGGGGTGTGGCTGTATCCCCGCCGGCTGACAGTCGGCCGCGCAATCGGAGCCAAGGTGTGCATCAACCTGTTCTGTAATATCGGCCTGAACTCCCTCTGGCTTTCCATGACAGGCGGCGAAGCGATGAATGTCCTGCTCGCGCTCCGTATCCCCAAAAACCTGCTGGTGCTGCCGCTGGAGGTCGTGTTGCTTTACTTCGGCATGAAAATGGTCCTGAAGATTTACATGGCGCTGCCGGGTACTGCAGGCGATGCGTGTGCGGTCAAAGCGGATACGACAAGATAAAAAGCACACCCCGAACCGGAAAGGGTTCGGGGTGTTTTTCTGTTTATAGGCTGCCGTTCTGCGCCGCCTGCCGAAGGCCGGGGGCAAAGGTCAGCCATTTGGTGCCGCGGAAACGCGTTGTAAAGCAGATTGCGCGGCAGATCCAGTCCGCGACCATGGCGATCCAGATGCCGATCGCGCCGAGGCCGAACTGCACGGCAAGGATGTAGCCGCCGCCCAGACGCAGCAACATCATGGAGGCGATCGCGCAGAACATGGGATAGCGCACATCGTTGGCCGCGCGCAGCGCATTGGTCAGGGTAAAGGAGATCGGCCAGAACAGGATAGCGGAGCCGTTATGGATGAGAATCAGGATGCGGGCGAGGGAGAGCGCTTCGGGAGAGAGGCTGTAGATCCGCAGGACGAGCGGGCTGAACAGCATGCACAGCAGGCAGGTGCTGCCCAAAATAAGATATGTGATCTTGACCAGCTTTTTCGCCATGCGGCGTGCCTGCTCCGCGTCCCCAGCGCCGATGCATTGGCCGACGACCGTGATCATGGCGAGATTGATCGCTTGGCCGGGGATGATTCCGATCGAATCCAGATTGTTTGCGACCGCGTTTGCGGCGATCTGCGTTGTTCCGAACAGTGCAATAATGCTGACAACCAGCACGCGCCCCAACTGGAACAGGCTGTTTTCCAGGCCGTTAGGGACGCCGATCTGCAGGATGCGGCGGATCAGCCGGTTATCCGGCCGGAATGCCGTGCCGCGCCGCAGGGACACGGTGTGCGCGGGATTGAACAGCAGGATGGTAATAACTACCGCTGCGACAATGCGCGCGAACATCGAGGCGAGCGCCGCGCCCGCGACGCCTGTGTGAAAGCCGTAGATCATTGTTGCGTTGCCAACTATATTGACAATATTAATCAGCCCCGCGATCATCATGGAAACATTGGAATTGCCCTGCGCGCGGAACAGCGCCGCGCCGGCATTATAGATCGCTAGGACCGGATAGGAGAATATGCTGATGGTCAGATAGGTCAGCGCGCTTTGCATAACGTCCGGTTCGGTCGAGCCGAACAGCAGGCGGAGCAGCGGCTCGCGCAGGAGCATGACGATCGTGGCGATGCCGATCGAGATCAGCGTGACGACGAAATAAAGCTGCTTGGCCGCGTCGCATGCGCGTTCGCGCTCCTTGGAGCCGAGCAGCTGCGCCACCACGACCGCGCCGCCTGTTGCCAGGGCGGCAAAGATATTGATAATCAGCACGTTGAGCATATCGACCAGGGAAACGCCGGAAACAGCGGCCTCCCCAACCGAGGATACCATAATGGTGTCGGCCAGGCCGATGGTGATGGACAGGATTTGCTCCAATATCAGCGGCCAGATGAGTTTTTTCAGCGCTTTTGCTGAGAACAGATCCTTTTTCGTTTGCAATACGCCCTCTTTCTATAAAATGACGCGGTATGCTTCAATCAGGCGCTCCAACGACCACGCGGCGTTGGCCGGACTGGTGGAGGGGAGCTGTGTGATCGGCACATGGGTCTGCGGTTCGATAAGCTTGCGGTACAGCTCCGCAGATTTGCCGCCGGTGGCGAAAATACGCTCTATTTTGCTTTCCCGCAGCAGGCGGCCGATGTCGTTCGGCACGGCGTTTTTGATGCTGGTATCTGACGCGCCGGCGATATCGCATCGGGCGATAGTATCCCACAGAGCGATATGGTGGCGCAGGCACATGGCGCGTTTTTCTTCGATGGTCTGCGGAGGCTGCTCGCCTAATACGGCGGAAAGCACGCGCCAAAAGCGGTTTTGCGGATGGCCGTAAAAGAAACGGAGTTCGCGTGATTTGGGGCTGGGAATTGAGCCGAGCAACAGCACGCGGGATTCACTGTCATATAGCGGCGGGAAATTGTGGACAACGGTCTGGGTTTTCATAGTTCCTCCTCGATCACGTTGAGAAAGGCGCGAAATGCGCTGGGCAGCGCGTATGTGGCGCGCAGCGCTGGAGGGCTGACAAAGGTAAGCGGTTCCGGCTGGTTATCCAGCTCGATGTAATAGCCGTTCATATGCCACTCCACATGGGTGAAAATATGCCTGGCAGGACGGAGGGAAAGCATCCGGCGGAGCTGCCAGCCGAGTCCGGCAAGCGCGCTCCGCGTTTCCTCGGGCGAAAGATGCCCGTCGAGCGAGGGAAGCTCCCACAGGCCGGCAAGCAGGCCGGCGGAGGGGCGCTGCCGCAGGCCGACGAGCGTGCCGCAGCGCACGAGCAGTACGGTGCGGTTTTCGATGCGCCGCGCCTTTTTAGCGGCACGTAGCGGCAGGGAGGACGCATTTTTGTGGTGATAGCCCAAGCACAAGTGCTGCAGCGGACAGTCCCCGCAGCGCGGCGCGCCGTTGGGCAGGCATATGGTTGCGCCAAGCTCCATCAGCGCCTGATTGAGATCGCCCGGCCGATCCGCGGGCATCCATGCGGCAAAGCGTTCGCGCGTCTGCTTTTTATACCTGGCATCCGTGATCGGTGTGAAATCGTTATCCAGCCGCGCGGCAACGCGCAGCACGTTTCCATCCACCGCGGGAACGGGAATCCCATAGGCGATCGACGCGATCGCGCCGGCCGTGTATTCGCCGATGCCGGGAAGCGAAAGCAGCTTGTCATAATCCGCGGGAAGCTGGCCGCCGTATTCCTGGCAGAGTACGACAGCGGCGCGGTGCAGGTTGCGCACCCGATTGTAGTAGCCGAGCCCTTCCCACAGCTTCATGTAAACGGACTCCTCCGCTTCCGCCAGCGCGCGGATGTCCGGCAGCGCATCCATCCAGCCGTCGAAGTATCTACGCACAGCCTCAACGCGCGTCTGCTGAAGCATGATTTCGCTGATCCATACACGGTAAGGCGTGGGCAACGTGCGCCACGGCAGGTCGCGGTGTCCTTGGTCATACCAGCCGAGCAGCGGAGGAACAAGCGCGGGGGAAAGACCGTTCAACTTGTCTTGTCTCCCAGCGTTTCCCCAGTATAGAACATGGTGAAAACGGCGTCCGCGATATGGCGCCGCGCTTCGTCATGCACCTCTACCATATAGACGGCCGTCTTGCTGCCGCGCTTACGCTCATAGGCGACCGCGGTAAGCGTCGTACCCGCATGCCCAGGCCGGTAATAATGGATATTGCTGTCCAGCGTAACGGCGACGATACCGTGCGAAGCGGCGGCTGAGCCTGCGGCGATGTCGCAGAGCGTGAAAATCGTGCCGCCGTGCGCCATGCCGAGCGGATTGAGCAGCTCGTCGGTCAGGTCAAGCTCCACCGTCGCGCCGCCGTCCTCATCGAGGGTGATGACGCGCATATGCATCAGCTTGTTCAGGCCGTTTGCTTCCTGACGTAGTTTCAGGATTCTTTCGATTTCAGTTTTCATAAGCAAGGCTCCTTTGCATGGACATGGTGCGGCAATGCGCAGGCAGCCGCACCATGGAAGAATTGTTGAATTACTTTTATTATAATAGACCGCGAGGGATGCAGTCAAGCAAAGCGGCGGTGGATTCCATTACGAAAATAAAAAAGAATTGTTAAGGGAATGGAAAAACAACGGCATACAAGATGTAGTTATCACGGCACGATAGTGCAACAAAATAACGTGAAAATGATAAAAACAGGACGAAATGAAAGCTGAAAAGGACGAAAAAGGTTTTTTCGGTGCTTTACAAACGCTAATACAGCGAGTATAATAACAATAGTTTTATGATGGGGTAACAGAGATATGGCCAGTGATTTCTCTCGCACGCTCGCGCTTTTGCGGCGGGAAAAGAAAATAAGCCAGCGTACTGCTGCCGCCGACTTGGGGGTATCGCAGGCATTGCTCAGCCATTATGAAAATGGCCTGCGCGAACCGGGGCTGTCTTTTGTGGTACGCGCGGCGGATTACTATGGCGTATCCTGTGATTACCTGTTGGGGCGCTCGATGGCAAGAGACGGTTCGGCCGTGCCTGCCGGCAGGATGGATGGCAGGGAGGATGCTGAACAGGAAAAGAACCGTGTTGTGGAAGCGGCGGCGCTGCTGCTGGACTTGGCCGGCCAGACCGGAAGCGTGCAGCTCCCGCGCGAAGTGGAAGCGTACCTGTCGGTTGCCGTTTATAAGGCATACCGATATATCTATATGGCCGATCCGGCGGGCGTAGAGGCTGTGTTCCGCGCGTCGCGGGAGCAATTTGAGTACCTGTGCGATGCGCGCCTGAAGCAGCATGAGTTGCGCATCCGCACAGCAGCGCAGGGGGCGGCGGGCTTCGGCCTTTCGGCAGAGGAACTGCATCGTTTTCCGATGTCGCCCAACGAGATCAGCAAACGCTATCCGGAGCAGGCAGGGGCTTTCTTGACGATTTTGCAGCAGGTATCGGATTCAATTGAAGCGCTTGGAAAAAATGTGAGTATAAAATAAGAAAATTGAAAAAAACTGTTGACAGGTGGCAGTGGATTGTGATAATATAAATAACGTCGCTAAGACAGACAAAACCTGCGAAAACGCTGGTGTAGCTCAGTTGGTAGAGCAGCTGATTTGTAATCAGCAGGTCGGGGGTTCAAGTCCGTCCACCAGCTCCACCCTTTTAAGGCGGCATGCAATCGAATATGGGAGGTTTCCCGAGTGGCCAAAGGGAACAGACTGTAAATCTGTCGTCTATGACTTCGGTGGTTCGAATCCACCACCTCCCACCAGTTATGAAAAAGCACTCCAAGCGGAGTGCTTTTTGCATTAATATATCATTTTATTTAGTCTCCCGCTTAAATGCGTGAGCGGCAAAGCGTTGCCAGGTACGGAAGGCTGTAATCAGATAAGGCGGAGCGGGGACACAGGACAGCCCTCGGGCAATTCTGCTTTCCCAGAATTGCCCGAGGGTCATATGCAGGGAACGTGCCTACGATCCGACCCACCAGCTCGGACAGTTCCCTAGAAGTCAGGGTGCGGTTGAACTCAATGACCGCGGGCCTCTCGGCGTTATCCCTAACAATTTGCTGAAAAAGAGAATCGATCGTATCCATCTTGCTGTTCCTCCATTGTGCTAATGCTGACAGGCTGGACACTTCGCCCGCCGAGTACGACGCGGCGCAGCGGCGTCCCGCAGATGGGGCAAGGCTAGCCCTAATGCCTGTAGACCTGCAAAAACGGTGTGTTGCGTTAGGCCTGCCCCTTGGTTTCATGTATTCCTCGGGCGTGGTCGCGTTTTTTTTCGATAAAGTAGGCGAGCCCTTCCTGGATGGCGGTCGACAGCCGCGCCCACTCCCCGCCGGTCAGGCTGCTTGCAGCGCGCACGGATGCGATGCGCGCCGCGAATAGGATCTCGTCCGCATAGATATTGACGATGCCGGCGATGACTGCCTGGTTCATCAGGCATTCCCTGACGGTCTTTTCCGCCTTCCCAGGAGGGCGCGCAGGTATTTTGCGAAAACGTCCGCGTCGAACGGCTCCTTGCCCAGCTTTGCGATGCCGCTGTAAGTATCGGCTTCCCCGTCTTGGAGCAGCCAGAAACGTCCGAACCGACGCGTATCCGAAAAGTGTGGCTCCCTGCCGCTGCTGAACGCTAGGATCAGGTGGGTGTGCTTCTCTTCCGGCATTTCGGCAGGGGGCAACAGGCAGCCGGTCAGCCGCAGGTGAAGAATTGCGCAGCCGCCGAGCGTCAGCCGGAAACGCAGGAATTTTTCCCAGCGCTCCAAACCGGATACCGTCTGTCCGGCCAGTTTCCGGCAGAATGCCTCCGTGGCGGGGGGTGCGACCACCACCTGCCGTCGTATCTGGACGCGCTCGATCGTCAGCTCTTGTATCTGGGGCGCTATGACCCGCTTGATGGTTTTAACCTCCAACAGTTCCGGCATGGCGGCTCCCGTCCTTTCTGGCAGAGCGCTTGATCTGCTCGTGATAGAAATGGTTGACGACGACCGGCGGCGCGTCGAACGGCCACTGCATGCTGTCGTCGTTGGTCATATAGTCCAGCCCGAGCGAGGCGGCGTCGGCTTTGAGTTCTTGGTCCAGCATGCGCCAATAGCCGCGGTTTCCCTGTACATAAATTTCCTAATACAGCGGCAGCAGGTGAGGGTGTTTTTCACGGATATAATCCAATATTATCGTCTTGTAGTCGCCCCGCAGGTTGAGGTTTTCTAGCCAGATCAGGTTGCACTGCCCCTTGACCCGCCGGATGATGGCCGGCATATCGGTGATGCCCGGGAAAATAGGCGAGATAAAGCAGGTGGTGCGCCTCCAGCGCTATGAAAGGCTTGCATCGCGGCCAGCCGCTGTTCGATGGAGACCGCACCGTCCATGTCCTGCTGAAAGCACTCGTCCAGGGTGTTGATGAACCAGCGGGTGCAGAATGATATCGACCGGTTCCATCTGGTGCAGGACGTGCTGATGCGCCTGCCGCAGTTGGGTAATCGGGGGGACGCACCTTTGGAAGGAGATGGAGAAGCGCCTGATCGAGCACAAGCGATATATTACCCAGTACGGCGTCGATATGCCCAAAGTGAGAGGGTGGGTGTGGAGCGGCACAGAAAAATAACAGTGCCTTTGCGCCATAAAGCCCGTGAAACTGTTAACGGTTTCGCGGGCTTTTGATATAGGGAGAAGGGCGCAGGCGATACCCGTCCAGCCTGCAGCCAATACGGCGCTGCCTTGCCGCATCAAACAATATTCCCCGCCAGCACGATCGGACAGGAAATGCGCAGGGAGGGTGATACAATGATAATCCGCGGTTCAGGGCGGGGAAGCCATGCTGACAGGGCAGCTCCCGCATAGGCGGCAAATAATGTGAGAAATGGGGAGGCGCCATACATGAAAGCAACGATATTTGCGCAGAGGGAACAGGTGGAGAACGCGGAAACGGGGAGAAGAGAACTGCCGGCTGCGCGGGAGGTACAACTCATAACAGGGGAAACGGTCGTCCTGTATGCGCTCGACACCGGTGAGATGCCGCTTGCCGACACCAATCAGATTACCTCGGTCCGCGCAGGGCTGGTGCTGAACAGTACGGCGGTCCGCTTGGGCGAGCACGGCACGGTGCGCGAACTGGCGGAGAGCGAGCTGTACCACTGGACGGATGCGAACGAATTTGACCGGTTTCAATACACACGGCCAGTGAGGATCAATAACCGGCGGTACGCCGTTCATCTGCGGTTTGAAAATACAAAGGTAGGGATGGAGCAGGTGGTTGTTTATACGGATACCGGAGCGGGGACAGCCCGTGTAGACCGGTTGTGGCGCGCCATTCCGGATATTCGTATCGATCAGGGATCGAGCATGCTGGAAATGACCGCCGCCTATCTGCTTTCGGAGGAAACTATGTAAAAAGGCTGCGGCGGACCACTTTTTTCGTGTCTGCCGCAGCCTTTTTATAGGAAAATATTTGCTGACAGGGAAAGAAACCGCAGGCCTTTTCGCACGGAAATCCCTGTTCGGCGTCGTCCAGCGTGGATTATTCCACGCGGTAGAACACCAGGGACTCGTATGGCTGCAGGTGCAGATGCTTCTGTACCGCAGCGTCTTCATAGTTGAAAGGCAGACAGCGGAAGCCGGTCAGGTCGACCGGACAGTCCTACTCGGTTTCCCTGCGGTAAAAGTTGTTGACCACGACCAGCGTTTCGCCGGCAGTACGGCGGGTGTAGGCGAGTATAGACGGATGCCCGCTGTCAAGCGGTGCAAAGTCGCCGTTGGCGGTCACATCATACTGCTTACGGAGCGCGATCAGCTTCTGGTAGTGGGCGACGAACACAGAATCGGGATCGTCTATCTGGCTGGCAGCATTGATCGCCGTATGGTTGGGATTCATTTCGATCCACGGCACGGCGGCGGAGAAGTCGCCAGTTTTGCTGCCATCCCATTGCATAGGAGTGCGGCTGTTATTGCGCGATTGTACGCGGAGGATATCATAGGCGCTGTCCTCATGCAGTCCACAGCCGCGCAGGATGTGGAAATGGTTGATGCTTTCCACGTCGCGGTATTGGTCGAGCGAGGAAAAGCCCAGGGGGGTCATGCCGGTCTCCTCGCCCTGATAGATATAGGGCGTGCCGTGCAGACAGTGGATAACCGTACCCAGCATCTTGGCCGACAGTTTCCAATATTCGCCCTTGTCGCCAAAGCGGGATACCACGCGCGGCTGGTCGTGGTTGCACCAGAAAACCGCGTTCCAGGCGTTGTGCTCGCTCATGCCAGTCTGCCACGAAAACAGGATATCCTTGAGCTTTTGAAAATCAAATGGCACAAGCCACCATTGCTTACATAATCCACCTTCTTGAGGTGATGGAACGAGAATACCATGCTCAACTCGCCGGTATCCGCCCCCGCATATTGGTAGCAGTTCTGCATCAAAGCGGAAGCCCTTGTTGAGGTCAGCCTGCGTGAGGTCAAACAGGTGCAGGTATCATTTGCCCTTTTCCGGAAGATACTTCCAGGCGTTGCCACCGAATTTGCTTTCCCAGTTGTTTGGCGGCGTGCCGTCGGGACCGCCTTCGCGCCAGATATAATAATCCTCGTAATTAGGATCGCCGGAAAGCGCTTTCCGAAACCATTTATGTGGTTGAACCCCATAAGGAGAAGATCGAATCTGGCCAGTATCCGCCGCAGGAACTGCTGCCATCCGAGCATACGCTGATCGCTGGGCTGCCCGCGCAACACGCTGCGACGTGCGGTCGGCGAGTTGGCGCGGGCCGGTTATGTGCGGACTATGCGGGGAAAAGGTGTGCGCAATATTTTTGAACCCGCGCGGCAGGCCACATTTACCCTTGGTACGATCGAAACCTTTGCCGAATCGGCCGCGCGCAATCACTGGAAAGGAACGAGCGGGGTGCTGCGCTTTTCAGAGGTGGCGACCAATCCGGCGCTGGCGGAAAAGACCGGCTTTTCGGAGGGGACAAGGCTGTATTCTATCCAGCGTCTGCACTATCTGAACGGACGGCCGTTGATCCTGAACCGCAGCTCCTTCCGGCAGGATGTGGCATGAAACCTGACACAGGAGGTTGCTTCCGGCTCGATTTACCGTTATCTGGAACAGGAGCTGCATGTTTCGATCGTCAATAGCAAACGGGTGGTAACGGTGGAAAAGGCGACGCCACTTGACTAGGAGTATCTGAATTTGGGGGACTGCAACGGTCTTGCGGTTGTCATCAGCCAAACCTATAACGGCGATGGCGTCATGTTTGAATATACCCGGTCCCGCCATCACCCGCAGTATTTCCGCTTTCAGGACAACGCTGTGCGTAAGACGGGGAGTGCGTCCTGACGAAAGACGCGCGGAGCGGGTTGGGAAAAACGCTTCAACGAACGGTGCCTGACCGGCGTCTAACTATATGAAAGGAGGACACAGGATATGAGGCTGCTGAAAAAGAAATCAAATGTCGACGAAGAATAATTCATGGAGTTGATTGATGCGCGGAAAGACTCGTTTTACTGCGTGGCCTATAGCTATACCAGAAACCGAGAGGATGCGCTCGACGTCGTCTCGGAGAGTGTGTGTAAGGCATATACGCATCTGCACCGGCTGGAGGATGTTGATGCGTTCTATCCGCAGTGTCCAACACGGCGCTATCTTTGCGGCGGAAACGGAAAAAATCATGTATTGCTCGAGTATATATCCGAAACCGCCGCGGAGCCGGAACCTGTAGCGGATATCATTGCGCTGCTCAACTAGTCGACCGATATCCAGCCAGTACAGGCGTTTTTGGAGGAGCATTTTACCGCCGCTGATGAAGAGGTGCGGGAGCGCTTCTGACCGGCCTGACCGGATGGCTGGCTACCGAATTAGAAAACGTTGCCTAAACAATAATTATTGTAAACCTAAAAATAAAATAGGTTGACGGTGGGGTGTGGGTATGTTATACTGATTCTCGATTAAAAGGCAGGAAATGCATCCACGGGAAAAAGGCGCTTGCGGAAAATATGCGATAGATCGGAAGCGTACCATAGGAGAGAAAGAATGAGAACGGCAAAAACGAAAAACTTGATTCTTTGCGGTTTGTTTACCTCGCTGATCGTTGTAGGGGCGTTTATTCGGATTCCCATTCCAGTGGTGCCGTTTACGCTGCAGCTTTTATTTACCATGCTGGCAGGGCTGCTGCTGGGAGGAAAATGGGGCGCTGCTTCGGTCTGCATCTACATTGTGCTTGGGCTTATGGGGCTGCCGGTATTTGCGGAAGGTGGCGGCTTGGCCTATGTGCTGAAACCGAGCTTTGGCTATATTATCGGGTTTGCCATCGCATCCTATGTCACGGGACGCATCGCAAACAAAGCCGCCAATCCGGGATATAAGCGGTTGCTTACCGCTAACTTTATCGGGCTTGGAATCGTGTACCTATTCGGAATGGTATATTATTATCTGATAAGCAATTTCTATTTGGGCACTCCAATCGGTTTGTGGCCCTTGTTCCTGTACTGTTTTATTCTGGTCGTGCCTGGTGATATTGTGCTGTGCATTCTCGGCGCCATCCTGGGAAAACGGCTGATCCCTATCATGAATCGGATGTGATGTGATGATGAAAGCTTTACAGCAGTTGACGGAAAAAGTTCTAAGCGGCGAACCGATCACAAAGGTGGAAGCGATGTGCCTTTACCAGCAGCCACTGGACGAACTGTGTAAAAGCGCGGATGCTATCCGGCGACATTTTTGCGGCAACCGGTTTGATATCTGCACGATTATCAACGGGAAGAGCGGGCGCTGCTCGGAAAATTGCAGGTTTTGCGCGCAGTCCGCGCATAACCATACCGGCGCCGCACAGTACCCTTTGCTGCCAGAAGAGGAGATCATTGCGCAGGCAAAGCGCAATCAGGAACGGGGAGTACTCCGTTATTCCATCGTCACATCGGGCAAACGGCTGTCTGATGGGGAGGTGGAGCAGATGTGCTGGGTTGTGCAAGAAATAAAAAGGACGGTTGGCATTTCGGTCTGCGTATCCTTTGGCCTGCTGGACAAGAGGCAATTCCGCAAGCTGAAGGAGGCGGGCGTAACGAGAGTACACAACAATCTGGAAACCTCCCGCAGGAATTTTCCGCATATTTGCACGACGCATACCTTTGACGACAAGGTGCAGGCGATCCACGCGGCGCAGGCGGCAGGGCTTTCGGTATGCAGCGGGGGGATCATGGGGCTTGGCGAAAGAGCTGAAGACCGGATCGACATGGCGATAGAGCTGCGCAGGCTGCAGATCAAAAGCGTTCCGGTCAATATGCTCAACCCCATTCCCGGTACACCGATGGAAAATAACCCTCGATTGACCGTGGAGGATATGCGGCGGATCGTTGCAGTATACCGTTTTATTCTGCCGGACGCTTCGATCCGGCTGGCAGGCGGCAGGGGGCAGCTGCCGGATAAGGGCAGGAGCTGCTTTACCTCCGGCGCTAACGCGGCGATTTCCGGCGATATGCTGACAACTGCCGGCATTACCACGCAAACCGATATGGAGCTGCTGAAAGGTCTGGGATACGAGGTGGGCCTTTGCAATGAGTAAAAAAATATTTATTACAGGCACGGGAACCGATGTTGGTAAGACCTATGTAACGGGTCTGATCATCAAAAAGCTTTGGGGAAATAAAAGGAACGCCGCCTATTACAAGGCGGCGATGAGCGGGAATGACCGCAGGGCGGACGGCAGTCTGCTTGCGGGCGACGCCCTACATGTAAAGGCGGTTTCCGGTATTGCGCAGCCGATAAGCGAGATGTGTCCCTATCTCTATGAAACAGCGGTTTCTCCGCATCTGGCGGCCCGCATGGAGGGCAATCCAGTGGAGCTGAAGCGGGTGCTCCATGATTTTGATAAAGTGTGCGGCCGTCATGAATATGTTACGGCGGAGGGTTCAGGCGGCATTGTCTGCCCGCTCCGCTTCGACGGACAGGAACTGCTGTTGGAAGATTTCATCAAGGCGAGGAAGCTGAGCAGCCTGATAGTGACGGATGCGGGGCTGGGTACGATCAATGCCGTGGTGCTGACCACGGAATATATGAAGGCGCATCAGCTTCCGGTCAAAGGGATCATTTTTAACCACTTCGATCCGGAGAGTATGATGCATCAGGATAATCGATCGATGTGTGAATACATGACAGGGTTAAAGGTGCTGGCCTGCGTAAAAAACGGGGACACGGATTTGGATATCCCACTGGAAACGCTGGAATCCTTATATGAATAAAACAGGAAGGGAATAAAATGATCTGGTATCCATATCAACAGATGAAAACCATGAAGCCGCCTTACCAGATTGTAGATGCGGAAGGGGTTTACCTTTATACAGAAAACCGGAAGCTGATCGACTCCGTATCTTCCTGGTGGAGCGTTATCCATGGGTATAAGCATCCGGAGATTAACCAGGCGATCACGGAGCAGTTGGGGAAATTTGCTCACGTCATGCTGGGAGGGCTGACCCATGAACCGGCGCAGAAGCTGTCTGACAAGATGCAGGAATGGCTCCCAGGCGATCTGGACTGCTGCTTCTTTTCGGATTCCGGCAGTGTCGCTGTGGAGGTCGCGCTGAAGATCGCCCTGCAGTATTACGTCAATCGGGACGAAACGCAGCGGACCATGGTGCTGGCACTGGAACACGCCTATCACGGGGACACGTTCAAGGCCATGGAGGTAGGCGACGACGAGGATTATCATTTTGTTTTGAAGGCCTATGGGAAAAGAGAAAAGGTCATCCATATCCCGACGGAAATCAAAGCGCTGGAAAAAGCCTTTGCGGCGTACCATGAGCGCCTGAACTGCTTTATTGTCGAACCACTGCTGCAGGGGGCGGGCGGCATGCGGATGTATGATATATCTTTCCTGAAGCGCGCCAGGGAGCTTTGCGACCGCTATGGCGTACTCCTGATTTTTGATGAGGTCGCTACGGGCTTCGGCCGTACCGGAAACCGTTTTGTTGCGGATCTGGTCCTGCCGGATATCCTTGTGCTTGGAAAAGCGTTGACCGGCGGATATATCGGTCATGCCGTCACGGTTACAAGCCACAGGGTATACGAAGGCTTTTATGACGACGATCCCGCCCATGCCTTGATGCACGGGCCGACCTTTATGGGGAATGCTTTGGCCTGCAGTGTAGCGCTGAAATCCATTGAGCTGTTTGAAAAACAGGATTATATGTCCAAAATACATAGGATAGAGGCGATCACACGCAGGGAAATGAGAGGCTTTTCCGATCCGCGGATCAAGGAGATCCGCATTATGGGTGCCTGCGTGTGTGTTGAGGTATACGATCCCCAGACGATTGCGGGATACCAACAGTTTGCCTTTGAGCGGGGCGTGTTCAGCCGGCCTTTCCTGAATTATATGTATGCGATGGTACCTTATGTGATTACGGAGGAAGCGCTTGTCAGGGTTTTGGATACCATGAAAGCATGGTTTGCCGAGGGATGAAACAAAACGGGAGGAACGGCGATCGGCGTTCTCAATGCCTATGAGCGGACGTGCAACTGCAATAGAGCGACCCGAACAGGAGACTGTTAATGAAACGGGTAAAAAGGGCATGATTGGCAGATCGGGGCCGCTGTTGTTTATGATCCCTCCGAAAGCTGCTTTTGGAAAGAATGTATTCCAGCACAAAAACAAATTCGCCCATATCTGCCTGCGCGACAGGCTTTTGCCGTTTCCCATGAGAAAAATCTTGCCGGAGACGGTTTTTTTTGCTTTCTGGCATATTGCAGCAGCTTGCGGCACAGTTTAGCAGGCAGCAGGGTGGTGCGTATCTTCCCCTTGAGGGGGATTCCCGCGCGGCTTCGACAGTGATATACCATGCTTCGGAAACGCGGATGCCGGTGGCGTAGATGGCTTCCAAGAGCAGGGAGAGACGTTCTCGGCCCTGGGCGCGGGCGGCGTCCAGCAGGTATTTTTCGAACGTGCCGGTACCGCGCTCCTCCGCGCGTAAATAGCGGATGTAGCCCGTGATCAGCTTTTCTGCTAATTGGTATTGTTTCATTCTGATTTCCCCCCGTCTGCAAAAGTAGTGCTTTTATTGTTCTTTGCAGACATGTACTTATCCGAAAAAGCCGGGGCAGATACGATACCTTTTCATATCGGACATGCCATGCTCCGGTGGATAATACAGCAGAGGCTCACAGCATGATTTGCTGTGAGCCTCCGCTGTTTGAAAGGGAAAATCGGGGGGATAACCGACGAGGGATCAGCCGATGCCGCCCCATGCAATGCCCAAAACAAAGCAGAGGACACATAATGGGACGAACACATATTTACCAAACGGGATAAACCACTTCATGACCGGTTTTTCCGAGCCAAGCTGTGCTGCAGCGATCGCCGTATCTTTCTTCATGATCCAGAAGAACATGATGCCAGCGGTCACTGCACCAAGCGGGAGGATGTAGATCGAAACCATATCCATCCACTGAGAAGTCCAGGGCTGGATCATCAACGCGATAGCCAGGGAGACAGCATGTACAATCACCGTCGGGACCCAGCGTTTCAGTTTGAACTGATCCTGCAGGAAGTTGATCGGCACCTCGAGCAGGTTGATGACCGACGAAACGCCTGCGAACAGGATCGCCACATAAAAGAAGATAACGATCAGTCTTGCGACGCCGCCCATGCTGTTAAATACAGGCAGCACGGAGACGAACATCAGACCGGGGCCGCCGTCGCCGAGATCGCCGCCAGCGGAAGCCATAGCGGGGATAATGACGAACATTGCCAGCAGCGCCGCGGAGGTGTCCATGATCGCGCAGATGATAGCGGACTGGCGGATCTTGACATTATCGCCCAGATAAGAGCCGTATACGACCGAGCCGGAGCCTGCAACGGACAGCGAGAAGAAGCACTGCCCAAATGCGTAAACCCATACTTCCGGACTCTTGAGCCCTTCCGGATTCAGCGTGAAGATATACTTGTAGCCTTCCGAGGTACCCGGAGTGAAGATCATCAGGACTGCCAGTGCGATAAACAGCACATACAGTGCCGGAATCATGATCTTACAGGATTTTTCGATGCCGCCCGCAACGCCCATGACCATGATCAGCAGGGAAACGATTACGCCGACGATGATCCACAGGTTATTTGCGCCGCCGGTAGCGAAGGTCATCTTGATCGCTTCGCCAAGGCTATCTGCTTCCGGAGCAACTGCGCCGAACGCGCCGCCGATAGCGCCCATATCCTGCCCCATCGCGGTGAGCTCGCCAGTGATCGCCATTTTGGTCCAGTAGAACACCCAGCCCATAATGACCGCGTAGCCGGTAGCCAGGCAGAAAGCGCCGATAATCGGAACTGCGCCCAGCCATTCGCCGACCGATTTTGATTTGCCGCCGTTTTCCATAGCCTTACCGAACGCGCCGGACGGGCCGCTTTTCGCCCAGCGGCCAAACGAAAATTCTTCCATCATACCGGACTGGCAGATGATAAATGCAAATATGAAATAAGGGATCAGGAACGTTAATCCCCCGTACTTGGACACCAGCATCGGGAAGCGCCATACGTTTGCCATACCGACGCAGGAACCAACAGCGGCCATGATAAAGCCCCACTGGGACCGAAAGCCATCCTGATTTTGAAGCTTGCCGTTATTCTCCATTCTTTACACCCCTTCATGACATGAGCCAAACATGAACCGGTAAGGCCGCGGAAACTATTCAGTTATCCGCGGCCCGATTCATCACACTTGCCCTGCGCGCTTTCCACGCGGCGCAGGTTACGCCCAGATTTTCATACGGATGAGCTTACTTCTCTTCGTT